>JBAIYI010000498.1:0-2316 GCA_037915955.1 Terriglobales bacterium | reverse complement strand
GGTTGATCACGCCCATGGCGTAATATTCCGGTGTGTTGCGCGCCGGCATGTGATACGCCACGGCAATGGCTGGCCGGGTGGCCTGCGCATCGGGCTTGGTGGCGTGCTTCTCTTTCTCCTGTCGCGGTTCGGTCAGGTCAGGCAGCTTGGGCTGCGCTCCGGAAGGAATCTCAGCGAAATACTTCTTCACCCACTCCCTGGCCTGCGCCGGGTCAAAGTCGCCGACAATCGCCAGCGCAGCATTACTGGGCGTGTAGTAGGTTTTGAAGAAGTTTTGTACGTCCTCAACCGTGGCTGACTCAATGTCCTTGAGGTCGCCGTAAAAATTGTGCGCGTTGTACCAGTTGGTGTTGGCATACTGCGGAAGGTCCAGCCAGGGGAAGCCTCCGTAAGGCCGGTTGAGCACGTTGACCTTCACTTCATTGCCCACCACACCCTGCTGGTTCTTGAGATTATCCTGCGTGATATTCAGGCCGCGCATGCGGTCGGCTTCCGCCCAGAGCGCGGTTTCCAGTTTGTTGGAAGGCAGGGCCTCGTAGTAATTGGTGAAATCAAAACGGGTGGAACCGTTCAGGATGCCGCCATTCTTCTGCACCAGCTTGATGAATTCCATCTTGCCCAGGTTCTGTGACCCCTGGAACATCATGTGTTCAAAGAGGTGGGCAAAGCCGGTGCGGTCACGCGGCTCCACGCGGAAGCCGATGCGGTAGTAGACCGCCACCGCGACGGTCGGGGCCGTGTGGTCCGGTGAGAGCGCCACACGCAGACCGTTGGGCAGCTTGTAATATTCCACCGGCACGGTAAAGCCGGTATTCGAAAGGGCCGGCGGAGCTTCTTTGGTCCGGGACTTTACTTGTGCATGGCTGAAAGTGGCGAGCGCGAGCGTGACGCTCAGAAGCCAGCAGGATGACTTCATTGTGAATTTCCTCCGGGAATGCGAACGGGAGCCTTGATCCGGCTACCGGTTTGGATTGCGCGGGACAGCCAGACTTAGACGAACCAGCTCAGTTTACGTTAGCCGGAATTGGCCAGAGCAGTGATTCTAAGCATGCATCCACGTATTTACAATGAAGGCCCAGGTTGGACTAAGGGACTAAGTGGCAAAACTCAAAAACAGCAGACCTGTAGTTCTTTCCATTGCCGGACATGATCCATCTTCTGGCGCGGGGATTACGGCGGACATCAAGACCATTGCCGCTCATCGCTGTTACGGCCTCACATGCATTACCGCTCTCACCATTCAGTCCAGCCGTGGCGTACGCGATGTGGAGCCGGTGGAAGGCCGCATGGTGAGTGACGTCCTGGAAGAGCTGGCCAATGATGTGGACATAGCGGCGGTAAAGATCGGCATGCTCGGCTCTGCTGAAGTGGCTCGCGCAGTCGCGGGTTTCCTGAAACGCCATCGCATGAAGCACGTGGTTCTCGACCCCATCCTGAAGTCCTCTTCCGGAGCGGACCTTCTATCGAAAGATGGACTTCAGATTGTCCGCGATAAGCTGCTGCCGGAAGCCACCGTGGTCACCCCGAACGTAGAAGAGGCAGCTGCGCTCGCCGGAATGGAAGTGACGGGTGTTGATGAGATGAAAGCGGCAGCGCTTCGCCTGCAACGCGCCCGAGCGCGCAACGTGATCGTCACCGGTGGGCACCTGAGTACACCCGTGGATCTGATCAGCCCTGAATCGGGGGGTGGCTTTACGATTTTAAAAGGCGAGAACATCGCCAGTTCCTCGACCCACGGAACGGGCTGCGCCTTTTCGACAGCGCTGGCCTGCAATCTGGCTCTGGGCAAAAGCCTTGTTCAATCAGCAAAGCTCGCCAAGGTCTACGTAGAATCAGGGCTGCGCAAGGCGCTCCAGATCGGCAAAGGCGTCGGGCCGGTGGTGTAGGCCTAGCGTGGCGGCTGCGTGTTCTGCTGCTCAGGCGGTTGTTGCTGCTGTTGTTGCTGGCCGCGCGGAATCAGCGTGGGCTCTTCCGGCGGAGGATTGTTCGTGGGCTGCTGTTGTTGCGGCTGCGTCTGGTTCGCCGGGCGAGAAGGTTCCGGAACGGGCCGGTTATCGCGCGTACGCAGCACCGGAGGCCCAGCAGTACGGCGACGCTCTTCCGCAAAGCTCTGGATGGCCGAGTCAACCAGGCTGGTGCTCTGGTCTGCCACCTGACCAACTGCTTGCCCTTCAACTTCCGGACGGGTCGCCACCGCGACGCGAGCCCTGGCTCGACGCGCATTTCGAGCCTGTTCATAGTAAGACTGAGCGCTCTCTTTATCGCCCTGCAACTCGGCGAGATAGCCCATGTTGTTTATGGTGAAGGAATTGTTGG
>JBAIYI010000570.1:0-2604 GCA_037915955.1 Terriglobales bacterium | reverse complement strand
TAAGCCCCTGCAATTGCAGATGGTGCACGAACTGGCGCATGCTTCGCTGCTTTCCGATCGTCCCTGGATCTACGAAGGGGTGGCGCATTTCCTGCAGGCTGTGGAACGCGAGCAGCAGGACGGGCGGGATGCGGCCCTGGATTACATGACGGGGCAACTGCCACCGCTGGTCGCGGCCGAGCAAGCGGTAGACCAAGCCGCCGGCGGGGGGCACTTGCCGCCACCGGAAGCGGCCAGCCAGGCGCTGACCAACGCCACCGACGAGGTTTTCTATCACACCAAAGCGATGTATGTGTGGTGGATGCTGCGCGACATGGTGGGCGATTCGGTTCTGCAGCGGGCACTGCACGCCTACCGCGCCAGCGATGACAAAGATCCTTCTTACATGCAACGGCTGCTGCAGGCCGAGAGCAAGCGGAAACTGGAGTGGTTCTTTGCGGACTGGGTGTACCACGACCGCGGCCTGCCCGACTTCCAGGTGGAATCCGTTTATCCGCGCAAACTGCTGGCCAACGAATATGTAGTGACCATAACGGTGAAGAATTCGGGCGACGTGCGGGCGGAGGTGCCGGTAACAGCGCGGGCGCCGGAAGGCGACAAATCGCAGCGGGTGGAGGTTCCAGCCAAAGGTACGGCGGTGGTTCGCATCCGCATGCCGGCGGCGCCGGTGGAGGCGGTGGTCAACGACGGCAGCGTTCCGGAAAGCGATCGCAGCAACAATACATTCACGGTCACCACCCCGCCGCAATCGCCATAGGGCGAAACAATGTGAGTGGGGTCTCAGACGGACCTTCGCGGAATAATTCGATCACCGCACAATAAAGGTACAATTCAAGCCGGGATCGCGGCAATGCACGCGAGATCCTTCGGGCCTGAAGGTCCTCAGGATGACGCCGTGCTGGAGGAGGAAAAGCGAGTGAGCTACATTCAATTTCTGGGAGCGGCAGGAGGGGTGACCGGCTCCAAGCACCTGATCAACACCTCCAGAGATGGCGGCAAGGGCGGCTTTCAGGTGCTGGTGGATTGCGGTCTGTTCCAGGGCCAGAAGGAATGGCGAGAGCGCAACTGGAAGGACACCCCCATCCCGGCGCGGGATATTGATGCGGTAATTCTGACCCACGCCCACCTCGACCATTCCGGCTGGATACCGCGGCTGGTGAAGGAAGGGTTCGGGGGCGCCATTTACGCCACTGCGCCCACGATTGACCTGTGCCGCATCCTGCTGCCCGACTCCGGCCACCTGCAGGAAGAAGAGGCCGAGTTCCACAACTACCACAAAACTTCCAAGCATGCCCCGGCGCTGCCGCTTTACACCTCCGAGGAAGCGCAGAAATGCCTGCGATATTTCAAGCCGGTGGAGGATGGAAGCACCGTGCAACTCAGCCCCGAGCTGTCATTTCGCTTTGTGCGCTCGGCGCACATATTAGGCGCGGCCATGGCGGAGGTCACACTTAAGACGAACGGGCAGACGCGGCGGCTGCTGTTCACCGGCGACATCGGGCGGGTGCGCGACCAGAACATCGCTCCCGGCAAGGTGGTGTACTCCGGCCCCACGGAGGGCGAAGTCGCCGACGTGGTGGTGATGGAATCCACCTATGGCAACCGGCTGCATCCCGATGCCGATCCCCGCCCCGAACTGGCTCAGTTGATTCGCCAGACAGTGGAACGCGGCGGGTCGGTGGTGGTGCCGGCCTTCGCCGTTGAGCGCACCCAGAAATTCCTGTTCATGCTGAAGGAGCTGATGGAAGCAGGGCAAATTCCCCGCGTGCCGGTGCATGCTGACAGTCCCATGGCCATCGGTGCGGTGGAAGTTTTTCTTAAGTACAAAGACGAGTACAGCGAGGAAGGCAAGCGCCTGATTGGCCAATACGGGTCGCCGCTGGAGTGGCCGGACTTTTACTTCGACTCCACCACTGAGCAGTCGAAGAAGATCAACGAACTGCGCTATCCTGCCGTCATCGTATCGTCCAGCGGCATGGCCACCGGCGGGCGCATTTTGCATCATCTGGCCCAGCGCCTGCCCGACCCGCGCAACCTGGTGCTGTTCATTGGATTTCAGGCGCCGGGCACGCGCGGCGCCACCATCAAGAGCGGCGCCAAGGAAGTGAAGATTTTCGGGCAGATGGTGACCATCCGGGCGCAGGTGGCGGCCCTGGAGCAGTTCAGCGATCACGCCGATACGCCCGAGCTATTGCAATGGCTGCGCACCTTCCCGCAAAAGCCGGAGATCACCTACCTGGTGCATGGCGAGCCGGCGGCCGCCACCGCCCTGCGTCAAGCTATGGTGCAGGCCCTGGGGTGGGATGTGGAAGTTGCGCAGTGGATGGAGAAAGTGCAGATTAATTGAAGAATGAAAATTGACGATTGACGATTGAAAACCCAGCACTCAGCCGTCAGCACTCAGCATTCAGCCCAGCCAATGAAGAATGCAGAATGAGGAATGAAGAATGAACGAACCAGCGATCAGCGCGCACCAGCGACGGTCAAGAAATTGACCAAGACTTGAAGAATTGGGATTGCAAAACGAAGTGCTGGTGCTCCGGGTTTTCAATCGTCATTCATCAATCATCAATCGTCAATTAATCCGGTTTTCATTCATCATTC
>JBAIYI010000146.1:0-2632 GCA_037915955.1 Terriglobales bacterium | reverse complement strand
GGCGCTCAGCGTAAAGGTCTTGCGAATGGTTTCCTCTTCCTTCAGCGCCATGCCTGAATCTTCGTCGTCATGGTCGCCTTCATCCATGTCCGGCGGCTCAGAGTCATGATCGGTCATGTCCATCTCTGGCCCGTCTGGAGCCTCCAGGTCATGCACATCGATCTCGGGCGCGGCTTCGAGATCAGCCTCAACATCCGGCTCGTTCTTGTCTCGGACATCTCTGTCCTGAACATCCGGCGCATCGTGCCCATGCTGAAAATTCATGTGCGACGCGGCCTTCACCGTTGCGGCGCGCCAGGTCCCGGCAAAAGCCACCAGTCCGGCGATGATCACTGCTGCGAGCAGTAGCCTGTTTTTGAGCATAGTTCTCCTCTTGCTTTCCCAGGATAGGACGGCATGGCCGCCGGTTAACTCAGTTGTTGGATACCCCAGTCAGCGCGCTTCTTTACGGAAGGATCAAGGCCCGGCTCCTGCTGGAGCTTCTTAAGCTGCTCCACTGCGCTGCGATCGCGCATATCAACTAGAACGTCAATGAGTGCAACCTGCACCAGGGGAGATTGTTGCGTTCCCAGCGAATCGATCAGCCCCTTGCGCACATCCTGGTGGTTGGAAAAATGGCCGAGTGCATCGAGCGCGGCCAGCCGCACGTCAACGCTGTTGTCATAACGAAGCGTATGCAGCAGAGCTTCAAGAACGCGCGGATCAGCTTCGTTCTGCGCGAGGCTGTAGCTCACGCCCTGGAGCCGTTCGCTGGCCGACTGCTGCTTCAACATCGAGACCACCACCAGCTGCCGCATGCTCGCCAGCTCTTGTCTCATCTCCGCCACGTCCTGCGTCGCGACTGGCTGCGGACGATCCACGTACCGTCCCGCCAGGAAACCACAAAGCACCAGGACAAACGACGCCGCCACGCTCACCGCCGGAGTGCGTGCCCACTGCACAATGGCGCCGAAATCCAGAAACCGGCTGTGTTCTTTGCTCAGGTTCGCTTTTTCCCATCGGCCTTCCTGGTAGCTCTCCAGCATGGCGTTGAAGCGCGACTTCATCGCCGGACTGGGCTGCTGCGCCGGGATGGAACCCATCGCCTGCCACGTTACGGCATCGGTCCGGCACTCGCTACACTCCCGCAGATGTTCCTCCATCTGCGCCGCCTGCTCAGGCTGCAAGCGCCCTTGCAGATAGTCGGCCAGCATTTCAGCCATGGATTCGCACGTCATTGCACGCTCCCGGAGCCGGGCCGCATCCCGGCGCCTCTGTAACCTTGCTTTCGTACCAGCTTGCCGCTCTCCAGCGCTTCAAAGATCTCGCGCAACTCGCGTAACGCGCGAAAGACTTTCACCTTCACCGTGTTCACCTCGCAGCCAAGCAGCGCCGCGATTTCTTCATACTTCAAATCCTGAAACCGGCTGAGCACCAGCACTTCGCGCTTCTCTTCTGACAGCTCCATCAGGGCGACGTGGAGCAACTCGTGTCGTTGTGCCTGATCGGCCATATCTTTCGGTAACACGGGCGGTGACATCTCCGGCTCCCAACTGGTCTCCGGCTTCTGCCGGCGCCAGTGATCCACGCGCGCATTGCGGGCAATCTGGTACATCCAGGCGCGAAAGCCTGTATCCGCCTTGTAGCTGTGGCGATACTTCAGGATGCGGAAGAAGACTTCCTGCACCAGGTCTTCGCTCAAACCCCGATCTCCAGTGAGCTTGTAGTAAAAGTTCAGTAACGGAGTCTGGTATCGCTCAAACAACACGCCTAGCGATTCGCCCACGCCGCTGCGGACCTGGGACATCAGCTCTTCATCGGTGATCGTCTGCGTCATGCGCTTCAGGCCGCCGTTTGTCCTTTCATGGATGATTACCGGGGCGTTGGGAAAAGGTTACACGCTTCTTAAGACGGCTGCCGCGGGACTGAGTAAGCTCATTCTGCGCGGCTTTACTTATGCTCCTGATCCATTTTTAAGAGTCGTTTGCGACTTGGAGGAAAAACCATGATGGTTCGAGTTGGGTTGCTGGTGCTGTCTCTTAGCCTGGCGGGAGCTGCTGACGGCGGCACGCAGAAGAAGGGTACGGCGGATACAAAGAAACCGGAAAGCACTGAAAAGGGCGGTGCTGCCGCGTCAGGACCAACCGCCATTCTGCATACCACGGCCGGTGACATTAAATGCCAACTCTTCCCCAAGCAGGCTCCCAAGACCGTCGAGAACTTTATTGGCCTCGCATCAGGAACCAAAGATTGGACCAACCCGACTACCGGCAAGACCGAGCACGGTAAGCCGCTCTACGATTGCACGATTTTCCACCGGGTAATTCCCGGATTCATGGTCCAGGGTGGCGATCCGCTGGGCACGGGCAGCGGCAATCCGGGATATAAATTCGAGGATGAATTCGATCCCAGCCTTACCTTTGACCAGCCTGGCCGCCTGGCTATGGCGAATGCCGGTCCGGGAACCAACGGTTCGCAGTTCTTTATCACTGACGTGCCAACGCCCTGGCTGAACAACCATCACACCATCTTCGGCCAGTGCGATCAGGCATCCGTCGCCATCGTAAAAAAGATTGAAGGCATGCCCTGCCAGGGCGGACAGAGCTGTACGCCCTACAACAGCAAATTGCAGAACCCGGTCAAGATCAACCAT
>JBAIYI010000359.1:0-2184 GCA_037915955.1 Terriglobales bacterium | reverse complement strand
GGCGTCCAGCTGAGCGCCAGCAGCAGCGAGGTGAGCAGCGCCGCTCCCATGGTGATGGCGAGTGCGCGGAAGAACGTACCGGTGACACCGGTAATGGAGATCAGCGGCAGAAACACAACAATAGGCGTAAGGGTGGAACCGATCAGAGGTGGTGTGATTTCAGAAAGCGCGCTCTCGATCGACTGCAGACGGCCTTCGCCGGCGTCGCGGTGCAGGACGATGTTCTCGACTACGACGATGGCATCATCGATCACCAGACCGACTGCGGCAGCCAGCCCGCCCAGCGTCATCAGATTGAAGGTCTGCCCCAGCAGCTTGAGGGCAATGAAGGTAACCAGCACAGTCACCGGGATAACCAAACCGGCGACAAGTGACGTCCCCCAATCGCGCAGGAAAAGAATCAGCACCAGCGAGGAGAGCACCAGGCCGATCAGGATGGCGTCGCGTACACTGCTGATGGAATCGCGCACGATTCCCGATTGATCATAAAAGCTGCGCAGGCGAACTCCGGGAGGCAGGGTGCGCTGAATCGCCGCTACTTCCCTGTTCACGGCATCCGCCACTGCCACGGTATTGCTGTCTGGCTGGCGATTGATATTGAGCAGCACGGCCGGCTTTCCTTCCGCGCGAACAATCGTGTAAACGGGTTTCACCGCCTTCTGAACCATCGCGACGTCGCCAAGCCGGACCGGAATGCTCGCCGGGGTGGTCTTCACCACAACTTTGGCGAGTTCTTCCGCGCTGTGCACCTGGCCACTGATTAGTCCCAAGACCAACTGATGATTGCGCTCAAATAATCCGGGTGAATCGATGACGTTGGCTGCCTTTACGGCATTCAGCAGGTCTGTGACTGTAACGGAGGCCTGCAAGAGTTTGGCGGGATCCGGTACAACGTGAAATTCGGGCTCCTGTCCTCCCTGGACCACGACGGTCGCCACACCTTCCATACGGTTCAGCCGCGGAGCAATGTCATAAGTCGCCAACTCCCAGAGCTGAGTCTGGGGTACGTTGTCCGCAGTGAGGCTGTAGCCGAGAATCGGGAAAGACGCAAACGTCAAGCGATTGGCTGTGATTTTTGTTCCTGGCGGCAGGTCAGTTTCAACGCGCGCGAGCGCGGAGTTGACTAACTGCAAGGTCTGGAACATATCGACGTCCCAGCTGAAAAACAGATCGAGTTCGGCGGATCCGCGGCTGGTGGTGGAACGCACTGACTGCAGCCCGGGAACGCTGTTCACGGCTTGCTCCAGAGGCCGCGTGATGGTGACCATCATCTGGTCAATAGGCATGACGCCCGCATCTGCGCCCACCACGATACGGGGAAAATTTGTCTCGGGAAAAACCGAGACCGGGATGGTGAAGGCGAGATATGCACCAACCAGGGCGACGACAATGATCATGAAGATCAGCGACTCAGAATGCCGCTCAAACCAATAGCGCTGCTCTTCTGCGCTGCTCTCTCGATTCGTGATGCTCGGGCCGCCCGCCATTTCAGTCCTTATCTGCCTTGCTCTTGCGGGCAGGTTTGCGCTCCGGAGCTTCGGCCTTTTCCGGGGGCTCAGGTTGCTGGATCTTCACCTTGGTCTTGTCCGGCAGGCCGTAAGCCCCGCTGCTCACCACATTTTCGCCGGGCTGAAGACCGGAAACGACTTGCGCCTCGTCCGGAGTAACGATTCCGGTTTTCACTTCATGCTGGTTCGCGACTCCTTGAGCGTCCACTACCATCACGTGCGCCTGCCCCTGAGAGGCATCGAGCAGGGCCGAGGCCGGAATGACCAGCGTATCGTGAACCGTTTGTGCGCTAATCGCGATCTGTGCGCTCATACCGGGACGAAGCTGCTGGTCCGGATTTGCGGCTTGTACCCAGATTTCTACGGTGGTGCTGTTGGGATCGAGAGCCGGGCTGATAACGGTCACCGTAGCGGGGAATTTCTGATCCGCGCCGGCGAGGGCGATCGTTGCCTTGTCTCCTTTGCGCAGCAGCACGGCGTCATTCTGGGATATATGAGCCTTCGCAACGACCTGGGAAATGTTCATCACGGTCATCAGCGGCGCCGAGGTAGAGGCCATCTCGCCCGGATAGAGAGGACGGTCCGTTACCACTCCATCGATCGGACTGCGAATTTCCGAATAGCTCAGCTGGGCCTCCGATGCCATGAGCTTGCCGCGCGCCGAAGTGAGCTGGCC
>JBAIYI010000048.1:0-3326 GCA_037915955.1 Terriglobales bacterium | reverse complement strand
TGAATAGCCTCCCTGCGCACCAGGGGCAACAGGGTCCGTGCCGGACACTCCTCATCTACTCGCAAAAATACGTCCATTTACTCTTGACACCGTATGCTAATGTATTAGCATGTGCTAGTGCATTAGCAGGTTTGCAGTCCTGCCCGGAGGAGCATGAGTAACGAGAAGCATCAGCAATTGGGGCGGCGAGAGCGCCAGATCATGGACGTGATTTACCGGCACGGGCGTGCCACGGTAAATGACGTACTGGCCGAGCTGCCCGATCCCCCAACCTATTCCGCAGTAAGAGGAATGCTTCGGTTGTTGGAAGAAAAAGGCTTCCTGCGGCACGAACAAGAAGGGCTGAAGTACGTCTATCTACCCATGGACGACACGCGCCAGGTAAGGGCCAGCGCGCTGCGCCACATGGTGCGAACGTTCTTCGGCGGATCGCCGGAGCAGGCCGTGGCTGCGCTGATCGAGATGTCCGACACGAAGCTCTCCAGCAAGGACAAGCAACACCTTCTTCAGTTGATCAAGAAAGCGCAACAAGAGGGGAGATAGGAAAGATGCATCCCAGCAGTTTCACTGCACTCATTCTGGATACTTTGATCAAAGGCACTCTGCTGCTCGCGCTTACCTGGTGCGCGACTCTGGCGCTCAGGAAAAGATCGGCGGCCGCGCGGCATATGGTCCACGTGTTCGCGCTCGGCGCACTCCTCTTACTGCCGGCGCTGGTGTGGGTCACGCCGGAATGGCGGATCGCGGGACTGCCGAGTTTCGTTGCAGAAGAGCAATCGCTGAGAGAGACTCCCGCGGTTCAGCCGATAGTCGCGACCACGTCTGCCCCGGCTGCTGAGCCGGCTGCGCGCGTGCAGGTGAAGAACGAGGTGAAGCCGAAGCATTCTGCAAGCCTCGCGGCGCCGACGGGGACTGAGCGAAGAACGAGTGGGGCCGCACTGCCGCAGCAGGTAGCCAACTCATCGAGCAACAAGCCTGCCTTTGAGGCTTCAACGCAGTTTTCTACCAAGCCGATCTCGCCATGGAAATCGTACCTTCCGGCTTTTCTGCTCGCTCTCTGGATCACCGGCGTGCTCCTGGTTTTGTTGCGCTGGCGGATCAACGCAGCACGCGTGGCCGCGCTGGTGCGTCGCGCTACCGTGCTGACGCATTCGGGGTGGAATGCGGAGATCCGTGATTTATCGAGCGAACTCGGGCTGGGACGCGAAGTAGTGCTGATGACGAGCCGGGAACTTGAAGTCCCAATTACGACGGGCTCGGTGATACCCAGGATCATCCTTCCGCAGGATCATTGCGAGTGGTCGGCGAACCGACGTGACGCGATTCTGAAGCACGAACTGGCGCACATTAAACGTCGCGACACGCTCACGCATGCGGTGGCGCAAATCGCGGCGGCCGTCTATTGGTTTCACCCAGTGGTGTGGCTCACCGTGCGGGCGATTCGCGCAGAACGCGAGCGGGCGTGCGACGATCAGGTGCTTACCGCGGGGATGAAGGCCTCAGACTACGCCCATGAACTGCTGGACATTGTCTCCGGACTGCGGGAGCCTGAGCTGGCCGCGGCGCTGGCCATGGCGCGGCGATCACAACTGGAAGGGCGCGTTCTGGCAGTGTTGAATCCGGCACTGCCGCGCAGCGCGGTCTCGCGCAAAACCGGGCTGGCATTGGCGGCTTTGACGCTTGCGATTGTTGTACCCCTGGCTGCGTTGCGTCCGGCGACCCAGGCGAGCATGCCTTCGGGAAAGCAGAACAGCGCGACGAAGCCGAGCCCGGCTTCCACATCGCAGAGATCCACAGATAAGCCGGCCGCGGCGCCGCAGGCGTCCACACCGGCAGCGGCTTCACGCGGCGATGATGAAGCAGCGGAAGCGCCGGAGCTACCGGAAACGCCCGAGCTCCCGGAAGCTCCCGAAGCTCTAGAAGCGCCACTAGCTGGCGTGCAGTCGGTTCCAGGAGTACCTGCTGTCCCGGCTGTGCCCGCTGTACCCGGCGTGCCAGCCGTTCCTGCGGTTCCGGGGGTGCCATCCGTGCCGGGAGGCGAACTGAAGCTATGCGGCTCCAGCGCCAAGCTGCACAACATGAACATGGAGTCGAACGATGGCGGCTTGCGCAAGTGGACTGCGTCATGGCAAGGAGACGATTGCGCCCTTGACCTGCGCGCCCAGGGCGACATCAAGTTCAACGCCGAAGCGACCGAGATCCAGGGCATCTCGCAGGGAGGATTTTTCGAGATCAACCTGCGCCAGGGAGCGAACCTGAAGCAGGTGCGGGTCACGCCCTCCGGCAACGGGCTGCAATACGCCTACAAACTCAACGGCGCGCAGCAGCCGTTTGAGGGCGAGGCGCGGACGTGGTTTTCGCAGTTGCTGCTGCAACTGGAGCGCACCACCGGTTTTGCCGCGGACATGCGCGTGCCCGCACTGCTGGCCAAGGGTGGTCCCACTGCGGTACTGGACGAGATCAACAACCTGCAGGGCGATTACGTCCGAGGCCGCTACTTCCGCAAGCTATTGGAGCAGCCTAACCTTCCCGCGCCGATCGTGCTGCGCGTGATCAAGCAGTCGAGCGAGCAGATCCACTCCGACTACGAACTGGCGCGCGTGCTGATGACCGTGAGCAAAGAATACGACCTGCCGGATGAGCCGTCGCGCACGGCTTTTCTCAACGCGGCCGGCAAGCTCAACAGCGATTATGAGCACTCGCGTGTACTGATTGAGCTGCTGCGGCGGCCGAATATCTCCAAAGAAAACGTGCGGCTGGCGCTGGGTTCGGCGGCAACACTCAAGAGCGATTATGAAAAGTCGCGTGTCCTGCTTTCTCTGATGGACCAGAAGGCGTTCGAGCAATCTGAGCTCGACCCGTATCTCAAGCTAGTGGGATCAATCCAGTCCGACTATGAGAAGTCGCGTGATCTCCTGGCGCCGATGCAGCGCTACAAGCTCACGCAGGAACAGATCAATCACATCATGGATGCTGCCGCCGGCATGAACACCGATTACGAGAAGTCGCGGCTGCTGCTCGGAGTAGCCAAGCAGGGCAAGTTTGATGAGGCGCAGATGTCGAACTACCTGAAGGTGGTGGACTCGATGCACTCCGACTACGAGCGCTCGCGCGACCTGCTGGAACTGATGCAGAACAACACGCTCAGTCCGGCTTCCGTGAACAGGGCGATGGAGAACATCTCACGCGCCAACAGCGATTATGAGAAGTCGCGCGTGCTGACCACCCTGGTGAAGACCAACAAGTTCGACGAGAACCAGATGGGCACCTACCTGAAAGTGATCGATTCCATGGGAAGCGACTATGAGCGCTCACGCTCCCTGCTG
>JBAIYI010000685.1:0-3548 GCA_037915955.1 Terriglobales bacterium | reverse complement strand
GCTCAATTAGAATTTCCCGGTGGTGAATTCCTCCCCATCCACGAGAGCGCTTTCTGACCAGATTCCATCCTCTTCCGAGGTTGAATATCAGAAACGCATCCAGGCCCGCACCGCAGAAAGCACGCTGCTGCAGCGCCGCCATCGATTGCTGGGAAACGTGCGTCTCGCCTGGTTTGTGATCATGGCCGTGCTCACCTGGAGCATCGTCCACAGCGGCTCGCCTTCCGCGTGGTGGCTGCTAGCGGCCTTGGTTGTTTTCTTTGCCGTTGGAGCCATCGATGGGCGGATAGTTCGCCGCCTCGAGCGCGCCCAGCGTGCGATGAGATTTTTCCAGCGCGGGATCAAGCGCATTCGTGACGAGTGGTCCGGCGAGGGCGCCACCGGCGAGGAGTTCAGGAACGCCGGCCATCTCTATTCTGAAGATCTCGACATCCTCGGCGAGGGCAGTCTGTTCCAACTCCTGTGTACGGCCCGTACGTGCATGGGCCGGAAGACGCTCGCCGGCTGGTTGCTCGCTCAGGATCGGGCTGCCTCGTGTTCCATTGCCGGCGTTTCAGAGCGCCAGGTCGCAGTGGTTGAGCTTCGCCGCAAGCTTTCCTTCATAGAAGACGTTGCTGTTGCCGGTGACGACGACAATATTGATGCCGACCCAGAACATCTGCGTAAGTGGAGCTCTCCGCCGCCCGAACAACGGCGGGTTCAACCCCGGGAGCAGCTTTGGCTGATCATCGTTTCACTTGTCAGTGTCGCGGCACTGGTTTGGGGCCTGAAAGGCGCACTCACCACCGGGCAGGGCTTCTTCACGCCATTTATCGTCCTCCTCGTAATCAACGGATACATCAACTATCACTGGAGAGAGCCACTGCAAAATCTTTTTGCCGGCCTTGACCACTCGTGCAGGAATCTCGAATCACTTGCTGAACTCATCCGCCGCATAGAAGAGGAGCAGTTCGAATCCAGGTTGCTCGCCGGCCTGCAACAACAACTCAAAGGCGAAGGCCTCTCCGCCTCTGTGGCCATCGCAAAGCTGGGCACATTGTGCGACCTGGAAGGCTCGCGCCACAACGTTTTTGTCCGTGTATTCGATCTTCCGGTGCTTTACACCGTCCACGTCGGTCTCATGCTGGAACGCTGGCGGCAGCGCCACGGCAGACATGTCCCTGACTGGCTGGACGCGCTCGGACAACTGGAAACTCTTCTCTCATTCGCCGCCTACTCTTATGAACATCCTGCTGATCCGTTTCCAGAGTTCTCCGCCGCTGCTTCCGCGATGTTGGAAGGCGAAGATTTGGGCCACCCGCTTCTCGCCTCCGCAAAATGCGTACGCAACAGCGCCAGCCTGGGAGAGACCAGCCGCATACTGCTGGTCAGCGGCTCCAACATGTCCGGCAAGAGTACATACCTGCGTGCAATCGGCATCAATACCGTGCTCGCCATGGCGGGTGTGCCCGTGCGCGCCAAGCGCCTGCGCCTCTCCCCGCTCTCGATCGGCGCTTCCATTCATATTTCCGATTCACTTCAGAAGGGCGTCTCCAATTTTTATGCCGAGATCACCCGGATCCGAAACGTAGTTGACCTTTCACGCCGCGCCCCAACCTTATTCCTGTTCGATGAAGTGCTTCAGGGCACCAACTCTGAAGATCGCCATGCCGGCAGCAGCGCCGTTGTGCGAACACTCCTGAAAAATGGCGCCATCGGCCTCATCACTACTCATGACCTCGCACTCGCTGAAATGGAAACCAGCTTCCCCGGCGCTCTCCGTAACGTCCACTTCCAGGAATCAATGGCGGAGGGAAAGCTATCCTTCGACTATCAGCTCCGCCCTGGTGTGGTGCGCTCGCGAAATGGCATTGAATTAATGAAATCAATCGGCCTTGAAATCTAGAGCTCCTGCCGTTTTCGGAGTTACCGAAATCCGCTTGTCTTCAACAAGTTCAGCAGCGCTCGCCACCCATAAGAATTTTTAATGAGAAGCTAATTCTGTCTTAAGCTCGCGATTTTAATGTTGTAAAGCTTCAGATAGTTATTGGCAACACGTTGAGTTCGTTGCGGCACGCGCGGGGTTGTGCCGCAGGTTAAGGCCTCGGCCATTGGACCGCATGGGTTGATGATGCGGTGTTACTTACAGCCGTGCAGCGAGAGCACGCACAACCTGTCTCGCAGGCGAAATTCAGTGCTGCCAATAATCCCGCGAAGATGTCCTTCCATTTTTGTGGCGTTATTGCCGGCACCCGATGAAAACCGTTGTGTGGTAGGTCTCGGGTAAACAGGTGGCTCGTGGTCCGGCCGGCGCCCCCCGCTTGCGCTGGTCAGGTTGCGAGTTGCTCGTGACGGAGTGCATGGAACGCTCGAACCGGCCCTCCGTTCCCGTGAGGGGACCAGGAATAACGACTCGGCGCGATTTGGAACGGTCACTCCCCCAAAACGTGTCGTCCGTGCGGAAGTGCTTGAGCGCCTCCCCGCCTTGGTGGAGGAGAGTGCCGCATCCGTACTGATTCCGGGTTTCCCAGACTGCTTTTTGCAGTCTCCACCACCAGGGAGGCTGGCGCTTTGCCCCGCCAGCCTCTTTTCTTCTTCACCATTTATTGCAGCCTCGGAATCATCCGCAGTTCCGCCAGCTCACTTGTCAGCCGTCGCGCAGCCATTCCCAAACGTTCGTACACCGTCCTGCACAGTTGCCCGTACCTTCGCTCGTCTCGCACCAGCAGTTCAGAGTACCAACTGAGTGGACGGGTCACCGGATTTGACGCCTCCCCGTAATAGGCGACAAAACCGAGTGGAACCCACATCTCAGACATAAGAGTTTCCATCTGCTGCTCAAGATCGTCGTCACTGGTACTCACATGAACTTGCTTTTCATGTTTCTGCAGCACAACATAAGCACGCTCAGGTTGCTGGCCTTGATAGATCAGAGGCATCTTCAATTCTGCCAGCACCGTTTCCAGCGCGAGTTCCGGTCGCTTGCGCATGGTCGTCGTCTTACGCGTGATTGGATGCAGGAGTAGGCCGCAGTTTCTTTCACATGGCAGCTTTTCTGCATGGGTTGGAACTAACGTGTTCTGGCAGTTAAATCAAGGACCTTATCACTCCAAGCGCTGCGCCCCCGGCAATGGTCCACGCCGGGTTAATCTTCGTCCGCAGAAGCACAACCAGGGTGACTGCGGCGATTACCGCCGTAAGGGGATCAACCACGGCGGCCTTGCCTAGTTGAACAGCCACCACCGCCATCAGGGCCAGAGACGCGACATTCACTCCGTCGAACGCAGCAGCGGCAATCGGATGACGTCGCACATTGCGTACGATCGGACCGCTCGCAGCAACCAGAAAAAATCCAGGAAGGAAAATTCCGATCGTCGATACAATCGCGCCCGGAACGCCCGCGATTACATAGCCAATGAATGTGGCCGTGGTAAACACCGGCCCGGGTGTGAATTGCCCAACCGCGATCGCATCCAGCAGTTGCTTTTCCGTCAGCCAGCGGAGGCGCAAGACAAAGTCCGCGCGTAAAAAAGCCAGCAGCACATATCCGCTGCCAAACAGCGCTGCCC
>JBAIYI010000217.1:0-2841 GCA_037915955.1 Terriglobales bacterium | reverse complement strand
CTTCGAGCTGAGATCCAGGTCGGCGGTAGCCTTCGAAACGGCTTCAGCCACTGATGGTTCATAACCGAGATCGCCCATGCGGCCCATGTAAGCATCGCGTTTCTCCGGTGAATAGAAGATCATCTTGAAATGATTGCGAAGGCCTGCTCGTGCGGCGGCATCTGTCTGGCTGGCGCGCCGCACAATCTCATTCTGTTTATCAGTGTGGTTTTGGTCTGCTTCACCGCCGCCGAGTTTCTTCATCTCCTGGTCATTTTGTTCCTCGATATCGGGAAAGACTTGCGGGAGCAGGTGCACGATGCTCTTCCATGAGGGCCCCGGCGAATCCGACAGCACGAGCTTGGCAACGTGGTCGGGATGCGCTGCTGCATAAGCCATTGCCACCAGGCCGCCGTAAGAATCACCAACCACAGCGATTTTGTCGAGCTTAAGAGCCTGACGCACCGCATCCAAATCCGCGACCTGCGCGTCCATGGTTTGGGAGAGCGGCGGCACCAGCTTAGCCTGGACGATCTTCGACGCGCCCGTTCCACGCTGGTCATAGAACACCACCAGCCGCGTCCTCGCCACGCGCTCCCACAGATCGTTCTGCACCATGTAGGCATGCGTGAGCCCCGGTCCGCCATTGATTGCGAACACTGGGAGCGCACTTCCCTGCTGCCCCAGCGTCTCATAGGCAATGTCAATTTCTGGAGTATGGGCCACGCCGCGATGGTGCTGTACCTGCGCGGGCAGCGTTGTAAAGAAAGCTAAAACTATGAGTGCGGCTGCAAGCTTCCTCGTCATCGAATAAACCTCGCGACGGGCAGGATAGCATGTGGGAGGAAGTGCAAACGATACAGCGATAGGAAGACAAGCCAGTGACGGCCTGTCGCTTACGAAACCGGGCGCGCCGCAAGCCTCTGACGCACAAACTCGACGATCTCCGAGGTGACGTAGGGTGGGGGTTGAATATGAAACGTCGGCTTTCCGGCAAGATGCTCCTGCTTGACGAACTGCCAGCGCGGTGCAGTCCGAGTGCTTTCGCGATTGTCATCTTGAGAGTGGATGATCAGGGCGTCGGCGCGATCGAGCGCATCCATCGCGGAAACTTTGAAGTCTTCCGTCCCCGGATCGAGAACGGAGATGTAAAGATCGGGTTTAAGGAAACGAAGAATGCTGTTCGATTCCATAATCACGTTTTCCGCTCCGGCGATCTTGCGTTCGATGTCCGGCATGGCTTCGGCGAGCCGTCCCTGTCGCGTACGCACCCACAACGCCTTGCGCGCGCCAGCGGTGAGATAGCGCGAGCTGTCAGTTTCGCCGCTCAGGTCCCGCTCTTCGCTGATGGCGCGAAAATGGTCGTCGCCGGTGTCACAATCGCACGGCTTGCCATCGGCGGAGCAGATCCCATGCCCGAACTGCGTGATCTTGAGTGCGGTCCAGTTCATCTCCGGCAGGGCGGCAATAATGCCCGCGACCACGCTGGTTTTGCCGACGTTGCGCGAGTGTCCACCTACCACGACCAGTGCCATAAGCCCTATTTTCGCAGCTTTGGTGGCGTTTATAAAGCTCGAAAACGGCAACTTCTCGCTGATCGGGCCGGTGAAAAGGGCTTTGTAGCGGACCAGATACGGCGCATCTGTCGCGGGCTGATGCGGGGACATTTTGATTGTTCTTCAGAGGGGATCCAAATCGGTCAAATCAGCGTTCTTCAGCGATAAGGATTCCTGCGAGTCGGTAGAATATTGACGATGAGAGCAATGCCCCGCTGGCTCGCGTACGTCGCTGCGCTGGTCGCCTTGACCGTGCTGATTGCAGTAGCACACGCGTTGCAGGAGCACTTAAACCAGGCAGCGGTCGCTCTTCTGATGGTGCTGCTGGTGATCTTTGTTGCGGTGCGCGCGGGAAGAGGGCCGGCAATATTCATTGCCATCGTGGCAGGAATATTCTTCAACTTCTTCTTTATCGGCCCGGTATACTCGCTGCGGATCCATCGCACGCAGGACATCATTGCCTACGTAGTATTTGTGGTGGCGGCAATCCTGGTGGGCCATCTTTCTTCGCGCCTGGAACGCCGCGTGATCGAGAGCGAAGAACTGCACCGCAGCGAGCAGCTCAAAACTGCGCTTCTGGATGCTGTCACGCACGATCTGCGCACTCCCCTCACTTCGATTAAGGCGGCCATTACAACGCTGCGCAGCGGCGGCGTGGCTGATCCGGTGCAGCGTGAACTGGAAGAAGTAATCGACCAGGAGGCCGACCGGCTGAACCACTTCATCCAGGGCATGATGGACCTTGCGCGCCTTGAGGCAGGCGAACTCTCACTTCAAAGCCGCTCGGTAACAGCGGACGAAATCATGGAAGATGCGCTCGCGCGTGCGGAGCCCCTGCTGGCAAATCATCCCGTGGACGCCAATGTCGATCCCGGGCTGCCGAGGCTGAGCGCCGATCCGCGGCTGATCTCGCAGGTACTATTCACGATAATCGAGAATGCCGCCAAGTATTCGCCACAGGGAACTCCGATAACTGTCTCCGCCACGCGCAACGGCTCCGGGACGGTATGCTTCTCCATTGGAGACCAGGGGCCAGGCATTACTCCCGAACTGCGCGAAGAGGTGTTCCGCAAGTTCGTGCGCGCGGGCGAGCGTCCCGGTTTCGGCGTGGGATTGGCAATCGCGCGCGGCATTGTGGAGGCGCATCGCGGCAAGATATGGATTGAGAGCGGTGCCGGGGGACATGGCACACGCGTCCAGTTCTCGATCCCCGCGGGAGATCTAGAGTGAGCGACGATCCCAAGAAGATCCTGGTAGTGGATGATGAGACCCAGATCACGCGCGTGCTCCAGCGCGGCCTGGAGTC
>JBAIYI010000788.1:0-8831 GCA_037915955.1 Terriglobales bacterium | reverse complement strand
ATCACCGCGCTTTCCATGGATCTTTATCGGCAGTTCCAGCGGGAACCGCTTCCCGGTCCTTGCTTCAGATGACAATGTGCCTCCTCTGGAGAGACGCCTGCCCGCTTCAGGGCTGGTTTTTGACTTTATAAGAAGAACGAATCAGGTTTATATCACACAAATACAAGACAGGACAGTAGATTCATCTACTTAGATTTACGGTGTAGACTCCGGGCAGGCCTGCAGCGCCAGGATGCGCCAATGCGGAATTCGCCCGCCCGGAAAAGATGGGTTGAAGCCAGCTAGTCTGAGGTAAATACCCCAGCCACCGCGTACCCGACGACCAGCCCTACCACGGCCAGCGCGCCGGCGGCGCTCCAAAGGTGCTCGCGGACGTTGCGCTTTACGTCCAAGCGGTCTTTTACGCTCCGGCGCAGCTCAATCACGGAGTTGTGAAGTTGGCGCCGTTGTTCAGCAGCGCGCTTTTCCAGCACATCAACAGGGATTGCGTCGGTCATGCTGTCCTCGCTTCATTCTGCATCCAGATCTGGTCCTGCTTCAGGACTTCCAAAGTGCGATTAGGCGCAATGCCCACGGAGTTGAACTCTGCGTACGCAAACCATCCGATGGCAATGGCCATGACGAAGTAGATCCCCGCCACAATCAGTCCTGCCCACCACCAGGTGAACGGGCTCTGCGGCAGCCACGCGGCGATCAAGGCGACAAAGGCGAACGTCAGGACGATCCATCCCGCCAGCATCAGCACCAGCGCGCCCATCATCAGCGGGATGGCGTACTTCCACGTGTTGAGCTTCTCTTTGAGCTCGGCCCGCAGCATGGCAATGCGCGTCTGGATAAACTCCTTGAGTTCCTCCTTGGTCTCAGAAAGTACTGTGCCAAGCGATTTCTCGGTATGCACGTGATTGACCCTATGCACGGCTCGCCCTCCAGATTCTTAAAGCTGCTCCCACTACCACTCCGGCCGCTCCGGCGCCCAGCGCCATTTCCACCGGATGGTCCCTTTCCAGTTCGCGAACGCGAATCCGCGCCCGATACATGTTGTGGCGGACCTGCCGCCGCGCCTCTCCGAAGCGCTCCCGCGCCGTGAGCTTCCAGTCTTCTGCCCGGGCTGAAGCCTTGTCCTTCAGGTCGTGCAGCGTGGACTGCGCAGTGTCTGTGACCTCGTTAAGTTTGGATCGTGCGCTGTCGCTCATCTCACTGAGCTTCTGGCTCGCGCCGGCATTCATGTCGCGAGCGCGCCCTCGAATCAGTCGGCGCAAGTCTCTGATGCGTACAATCGCCCGGCCCGCCGCTTCTCCCAACCTGTAAGCCCTATCCTCCAGGGTTGAGCCGAAGCGCGCTTCCGAGGCGGTCTCCGGCAGCAGTCGCTCAGACGCGCCCGGAGTCGCAGGATAAGTATCGAAATCCGGAATGTCAGAACTTTGATGTCGTAAAGCGTCAGCCATCAAACGGTTCCTCCCCACTCACGGTATTAGGATGTGGGATTTACTTCCCGCGTTTGAAGCTTGAGAGCTGGATTTGAGAGGTGGCGCGCAGCTCTGAAGCGTAAAGATCATGCTCGATCATCGCCCTATGCCGGAGCAGCGCGATCGCCGACAGATCTTTAGAACGCTCCGCCGCCACCGCCGCCGAACCCACCGCCTGAAAATCCCCCTCCGGAGAAGCCGCCGCCGCTCCAGCCGGACGAGCTGGAACTGGCCCGCGGTGCCGCCACAAACGCCGACGCCGTCTGTTGCGTCATGCTGCCCAGGGAGTTCACGAAGTAGAAGCTGTTGAAGGTTGACCCTGGCGTCCAGTCACCCTGATACCACGAAGGCGGATTCTGAATGATGCCCTCAAACGCCTTGGCCCACCTGTGCTCCACGCCCAGCGCCATGGCATAAGGCAGATATTTTTCGAACGTGTCCGGCGGCATGCGCTTCAGCCGGTCGGCATCCACCCGGTTCATGAACTCCTGAAAGCCAAGTATCGCAACGCGGGTACGCGCTCCCTTCAGGCTGGTTGCGGTGAGCAGCCGGCCAAAGAGAATCAGGATCACCACGGCCAGCCCAATGCAGATGGCTGCCACGGCGATTCCGCTGAGAAAGTCCGCCCACTTTGCCCACTGGGCGATTGCGAACGGAATAAAGATCACGGCTCCGCCCAACACAAAATAACTGGCGGCCGAATCCGGGTCCACCGAGTACATTCCCTTTGCGTCCAGCGCAGCCATGATTTCGCTCTTGACGGTGGGCAGCACGGTATAGAAATGGTTGCGCAGGTCGGAAACTCGCGCTGTGTTTCCCGAAGTAAAGATCCGGCCCAGCATCGCCTGCTCGTAATCGGCAAGGTCGCCCCAGGCCGACTGGTCTTTCAGCAGGTGCAGCTCATAATCCTTGCTGGTAAAGAGCAGCCCCTTGTGCGGGACTTCGACAATCTTCAGGTATCCGCGCACCGCCAGGTCCACCAACACTGACGTGATATCCCGCGGATGCACGCTGTTATCAATCAGTGTGCCCACTTCGGCCGGCCCCATCTTCTCCGGCGGCTCATACATGGGCGCCACGGACATTCCTGGATTCGGATCGCGGCCCTTGAACCACCACAACCCGAACATCACGACAAAAGCCCACACTGGCAACGCCAGCACGGGATTGCTGCGCACGAAGCGCCCGAGTTTGGTCACGGCGCTCGGCTCGTGCAGCACTCCTTTATCTAGCGCCACGTCGAGCGTCAAGCCGCCGCGCATCGGCAAAGGCCCATTGGTCTCAAAGCTCGCCGTGGGCCCTTCAATCGACGACTTCCCTTTTTCACTGGAGCCATAAACGCCGGTGTAAGCTGCGGCCCGCATCGCGCCGCTGGCGTCCGGCGGAAAGTAAACGATCGCGCTCGCCGCTTCAATCGGCACCGGCCAGTCATTGCCGGTCACGTTCCAGTAGAACTCGTCGTAATCGGGGAAGAACTTGCTGGCATTGGCTACCGTGTAGTCGATGTTCACGCGCCGGGTCGCGTCCACTGCTCCGGGCACATAAATCTTCAGCTTCAGGTAGCCATTGCTGGTGTTCTTTTCATACTTCAGGTCCGTGCCGGAATCGTCAGTGATTTTGTCCACATGGATGAACAGCGAGAAGTTGCTGCCATGCGGCCCGGGATAATCCACCGGTATGTCGCGATAGACGCCCTGGTAGGAACCGCGAAACACAAACGTGATCTGCTCTTCCACCCGCGCCGATCCGTCCGGATCAACATGGATCGTGCTGTTAAAGCTGGCGATGTGGTACGTGCGCGCCCAAGCCGGCAGCGAAACCAGCAGTACCAGGCAGAGGAGCAAAAAACGTGCTTTGCACATTCGCGCGAAAGATTGGCTGAGGTTTATCACTGTTGACCTTTGTAACCGCAGTTTTGCGATCTCGAGATTGGCATCAGAGATCTGGCAGTCCGATCACGCGCGATTACGGCGATTCCGGCGATTTCCCTAGAACTTCACCTGCACGTTTTCGCGGTCCGCCGGCGACTCCAGTTCAAAGAACTGCCTGATATGGAATCCGAACATGCCGGCCAGAATGTTGGTCGGGAAGGACTGCACACGCGTGTTGTAATCGCGCACCACCGCGTTGTAATACCGCCGTGCGTTCTGGATGTTGTCCTCAATCGAGTTCAGCGATCCCTGCAGCCCCGTGAACTGCTCTGAAGCCCGCAACTGCGGATAGTTCTCTGCCACCGCAAGCAGCCCGCGCAGCGCTCCGGTCAGTTGCGTCTCCGCCTGCGCCCGATCTTCCGGCGTAACGGCCTGCATCGCGGCTGAGCGGTACTTCGCAATGTTCTCGAACGTGCCTTTTTCGTGCGCGGCGTAGCCTTTCACCGTCTCCACCAGGTTCGGGATCAGGTCATGGCGCCGCTTCAACTGCACGTCAATGTCGGACCATGCTGAATCGGCGCGAACCCGCAACTGCACCAGGCTGTTGTACATGCCGGCCAGCACCAGCACGGCCAGTCCAACCAGCACCAACACCACGATTAAGGCCATTGCGCTTCCCCCGTAAGTTTTTGGATTTCAGGAGCTTTGAGCCGGAAGGTAACACACCGCCTCGGCAGCACGCAAATTACAAAAAATTACAAAGTGGTAATCGCCGCCATACCCCGCGATTCCCACCGGCCCCCGATCACGGGGTCCCGACACCCCGTGTTTTGCGATCGTCTTTCGTCAGGTTCATCCCGACCTCGGCGCGATCTATCCCAATGCTCCGGCTGGATTGCCTGGTTTCGCTTCTCAGATCACCCGATCCGCCGATCACCAGATCACCAGATTTGTGCAGCCCCTCCCCCTACCCGGTCATCCCCATCATCCCCAAATCTAAAGAACTTAGCTCATCGCATCCCCAGGCAAGATTCCCGCCACCCAAACCGCAACAGTTCCACGGATGAGCCAAAGGACAATTGGCTAAGGGCTAGAGGACCGCCTACCGTTCACTATTTGCCGATTTAGTAAACCTTAGAGGGGGGGCGCCCCCCTTTTTTCGTGTTTTGCTGCAAACGCAGCTACTTAGCTGTTTTCGACCCTTGCGTCACCCAACTTTTCCACTGGATCACGCAAGGTTTTCCACAGCGTCATGCAGCGTTTTTCTTGCGTCACCCAAGCGTCTAAACCGCCTCGCAACGCGGCTTGGGTTTACCACTTCGCCATCAGTTCAGACCTGCCAAGTACCAAATACCAATCACCAAGTACCGGTTATCTGCAATTCGCCTGAGCAAATCAGCCTAACTTACAACGACTCCAGCGCACGAAGCAACAGCGAAGTAGGCCAGTGCTGCTCTTCGTCGTTCGGACAATCCAAGCTATTACACCGTCCATCGTTTTCGGAAGTCGCAAAACTTTTCACAAATCTTTACTTCCCTGGGATGAATGACTATCTTATTGTGCTCAGATTGCATATTCCTCGGGCTGGCAGATGCAAGCGCTTTCAATCGTAGCTTCGAGTGACGTGTAGCACGCTGATACACGTGAGTTCCCCTATAACCGATTCCACCAGGCAGTAAGGAGTGGGAGCTTTCAGGTTCGCGCGGAGGCGGGCAATGATTTTCTCCAGACTCAAGCTGTTTCTTCCAGTTCTTCTTTCCATCACCATCATCACAACGGGCGCGTGGGCACAGTCCACTGTCGCCAGCGGCAGCATCCAGGGCACGGTGACCGACCCGAACGGCGCGGTCGTCCCTAATGCCGCCGTCACCATCACCAATAAGGACACAGGGCAAAGCTCCAAAGTCACGACCTCGTCCAGCGGCACCTATGCTTCCGGCGCGCTTCAGCCCGGCAACTATCAGGTCCGCATTGAAGCCAGGGGCTTCCAGACGCAGGTAGTAAACCTGCCGGTTCAGGTTGGTGTAACCGCATCCGGCAATGCCAAGCTATCGGTCGGCCAGACCACCACGGAAATCGAAGTCACCGGCACCGCGGTTTCCATCAACACCGAGCAGGCCACTGTACAGGGCGTGCTCACAGCCCAGCAGATTGAAAATCTTCCCATTAACGGCCGCAACTTCCTCGATCTCGCCCAGCTCGAGCCCGGCGTGCAGATCCAGGACGGCGGCAACTTCGATCCCACCAAGAACGGCTTCTCCTCCATCTCCTTCGGCGGACGCTTCGGTCGCACCGCCCGCATTGAAGTGGACGGCATCGATATCTCTGACGAAACCGTCGGCACCACCACCCAGAACTTGCCGGCCAGCGCCATCAATGAATTTCAGGTGAGCCAGTCCTCGCTGGATCTCTCAACCGAGCTGACCTCATCCGGCGCGGTCAATGTCGTGACCAAATCCGGCACCAACAAGTGGCATGGACAGGGCTTCTATCTCTTCCGCGACCACAACATGGCCGCTGACATCGCAGACAGCAATCTTTATTTCCAGCGCAACAATTTCGGCGGCAGCCTCGGCGGCCCCATTGTGAGAGACAAGCTGTTCTTCTTCGTCGATGCCGAGCGCCTGAAGCAGGATTTGGCGGAGCCGGTCGCCAACGGCCCGGACTTTGCATCTCTGAACGGTAGCTTCAACTCGCCCTTCCGTGACACCGCAGGTGTAGCCAAGTTGGATTGGCAGATCAGCCAGAATTACAAGATGTTCTATCGTTTTTCTTACGAGCAGAACAGCAGCATCAAGGGATTCATCCCCAACAGCTTCCAGCCGTTTGACAATGTGAACAACACGCCCGTCCATGTGGTTGGGCTTGACTTCAATACCGGTAACTGGACCCACGCGGTCCGTTTCGGCTACACCAAGTTCCGCAACGGCATCACCGACGCAACGCAGAATGGTGTCTTCAATCCGGCGCCGGATGCCAGCATCACCATCGGTCCGTCACTCAGTTGCCTGGCGGGAGGTGTGGATACATTCTGCTCCGGTCCTAACCTGTTGGCGCCGCAGAAGACGTTCCAGCAGAACACGCAAATCAAGTACGACGGCAGCAGGACAATCGGCGCACACATCATTCGCTACGGTGTGGGCTTCAACCGCATCCAGGGCGGCGGGTTCGCCAAGTTTTTTGGCCTGGCACCCACAATCAACGTCGATGCGTCCAATTTCCCCAACAATACCATTCCGCTTTGCTCCGCGCCGGGCCAACCCGATTGTATTTCAAACATCTTTCCTGGAGGCGCAGCTAATCCGCTGAACTACCCGGCAGAAACCGTCATTATGGGTAACGGCCAGGGATTCTCTTCCGAAAAGCCCGCTTTTGGCCTGCCCGGCGGTGGCCTCGGACCAGACAATCGCTTCAACTTTTACGTGGGCGACTCGTGGAAGTTCCGTCCCAATCTTACGCTCACTTACGGCGTGCGCTATGTGCATGACACCGGCCGCACCGACTCCGATCTGGGGCCAATCGCGTGCAGCAATCTTGATCCCGGAATCGCTGCGGTTCTCGCGGCAAACGGATCACCCTGCACCACAAACATTCTGGATCTGTTTGGCCCGGGCCTGGGCAAGGCCGTAAATAATCCGGCGTTGAACTTCGCCCCGCAGTTCGGCTTCGCCTGGAAGCCGTGGAACGCGACAAACACTGTGGTCCGCGGCGGCATCGGCCTCTACTACGAAAACTCCATCTTTAACAACAATCTGTTTAACCGTCCCGGCCGTCTGCCGCAGGGGCTCTTCCTTGTGACGGCAGCGCCCTGTCAGGGCGGGCAGTCGTTTGGAGTTAACCTCCCGGGCGGCGGAACCATTGATACCTCGTCCCTGTGCGGTCAGCCCATCGGCCAGGTAGCCTCTCAACTCGCTGCCATTCAGCAGCAATATCAGTCAGCCACCGTACAGGCCGGTGCCGCTGTGAATGGCGCGTTTATCGGCAATACTCTCGCCGCTAGCACCGGCTTCAACGGAATCAACCTCTTCGCGCCGAACTACAAGACCCCGCGTTCGGTTCAGATGAACATTGGCTTCGAACATCAGTTCGCCAAGGGTGTGGTTTGGTCAGCCGATTATCTCCGCAACGTGGGAACGCATACGCTGCTCGGAATCGACGTAAATCACGTGGGTGACGTACGCTTCTTCAATAAGAATGCGGCCATCTCTGCCATCAACGCAGTAACCACCGGCGTCGGATGCCCGCAAGGTGACGTGACCTGCGCCATTGGCAAGGGTGCAACGCTAGCTGACTTCTCCGCAGCTGGCCTTGACTCTGGAACCAACACCTGTGGTGGTGGCGCTTTCGCTGCCGGCGGCTGCGATGTTCAAAACGGACAGCCTGGTGTTGGACCAATTCCCGCCTTCGGCGGCATCAATCCGCTGCTCGGTGTGAACCAGATGCTCTTCCCCGCTGGTCGCTCCGTTTACAACGCATTCCAAACCTCGCTGAAAGCAAATGTGGCCAACCCGGTCACATGGGTCAAGAACCTGAGCTGGCAGTTCTCTTATGCGCTCTCGCGCTATGTTGGCTCGGCGCTTGACTCCGACTTCATCAACACCGCCATCGACAATAACCACCCGGCAGGCTTCCTTGGACCAAACGGGTTGGATCGTACCCACCAGTTCTCGTTTGGTGGAACGTTCGACCTTCCTGCCCACATCCGTTTTGGCATCGTTGGACACGCCTACAGCCCATTGCCGGTCAGCCTCACACTACCTGCCCCAGGTCCTGGCGGCATTTTTGTCAGCGATGTGACCGGCGACGGCTCTGGTGATGGCAGCGCGGTTTACCCGACGGGTGACCTCGTTCCCGGAACCAACATCGGAGCTTACGGTCGCGATATCAAACCGGGGGATCTGGCTAAATTCATCCAGAACTTCAACGCCACCCAGGCCGGCAAACCCACTCCTGCCGGTCAGGTGCTCATCGATAACGGCCTCATGACTCTCGATCAGCTTACCGCGCTAGGCGCCGTGATCCCCACGCTCGACGTTCCCACCAATGCGCAGGGACTCGGCTGGCTCAAGACTTTTGACTTGAAGTTCAGCTATCCACGCAAGATCGGTGAGACCTTCGAGATTGAGCCCAGCGTTTCCTTCTTCAACGCTTTCAATAACGCAAACTTTGATGGACCAAACAACACGCTTAACGGCTTTCTGAACAGCGGTGCTGGTTCGGTAAATGACTCGGTTGCCTCCGACCACAACGTATTCAGAATCGCACCCGGTTCAGGTACCTATGATCTGGGCGCACCGCGCGTTATCGAGTTTGGTCTCAAACTCACCTTCTAAACCAACGCATTTCTCAACCAGGGCCGCTCACTCCGAGCGGCCCTTTTTTTCACTCACCAAGTTCGTCTGTCTTCTTTTGCTTGTGCTCGTCTACGCTTCAATTCCCTCTTCCATTACGCCTTTTCGCGGTGATTCGCGACCTGAGCTCCTCTGCGCCGCTC
>JBAIYI010000399.1:0-9857 GCA_037915955.1 Terriglobales bacterium | reverse complement strand
TGCGCGGCGCGGCGCGCCATCGTGCTGGTGCTCAAGGGGCTGGCCATGCCGGAAGAGGAAAACGGAGCGTGCCTGCATGCGGCACGTGTCGCCATGCGCGTGCCTTCCGTCATCCGCCTGCTCGAGTACCGCCGGATTCCGCACCAGACCAGGGCCCTCTCGCGCAAGAACATCCTGCTGCGCGACCGCAATACTTGCCAGTATTGCGGGCAGATCATCTCCTCCAGCGAACTCACGCTCGATCACGTGGTGCCGCGTTCGCGCGGCGGTCTCTCTACGTGGGAGAACCTGGTGGCGTGCTGCCATCCCTGCAACCGCAGGAAAGGGAACCATCTGCTCAGCGAAACCGACATGAAGCTGATGAAGGAGCCACGTCCGTTCACGCTCCATACCAGCCGCCACATCATGCGGATGATCGGTCGCTCAGACCTGAAGTGGAGAAAGTACCTCTTCTATTAATTTTCGTTCAGCGAAGGCGCGGCTGCGGTCGCGCCTTTTGTTTTGCGGGTGGGTGTTAAGGTCTTCGGCAGGTATTAAGGTTGAGCATCAGTATCGAACAGAAGTAGTCATAAATCTGGTTCCGAGTTTCCCAATGTATGTACCTCGATTCCACTGGTGTCTGCCGAGATACGCTGACCCGGCGAATGTGCAGAATTTCTCTCAGTGGTAGAGAAGAAACTGCATCCAACAAAACGGCGGCATAGTACGTTCATGTCGCGCCCCATTCAGCGTTTCTTAAGCGCCAGCAAATCACTCAGGAGCAAGAATGCCAGAAACTGCATTGGACCAAGTATTACTGGAACTGCGTGAGAACGCGGGCCGGCACTACCCCGAACATGGGGAATTGCGGAACCTCAGGGTGGTGGGACACACACCCAAGAACGACCATTTCATTTACGATGCTTGCGCGGACTTCGCCCAGGGCAGCGAGCGGGTTGCCATCAAGATTTATCGCTCCAACAAGTGCAATGGAAACGCGAAGGGAGTGGCAAAGCAGGAGAACGCAAACCTGCAATTCGTGCAGGAAGCCACCAAACGCAAGAAGGTCAGCGGTGTCCCTCGCCCGCTGGGGGACTTCAGCGAGTTAGGCGCCGTGGTGACTGACAAAATCAGCGGGTTGCCGCTGCAATCGATTGTGATGAAAGCGGCGCTGCTGCCGGGCTTTGCCGACAATGGCAGCATCGCCCTGGTGGCACGCCGGGCAGGGGAGTGGCTGCGGGCCTTCCATAAAGCCACGTCGGAAATGCCGGAGCCATTTGACGGAGCCACCCTGATGACCAGCCTTGAGAAGCTCTGCCAGAATTGCATGGAGGAAGGCCTGGACAAGGATTCAGTGGACGTGATCCTGAACGGCGCAAAAAACGTTCTTGCCCGTGCGCGCAAGACCCTGCCCAGCGCCGCCGTCCTGGGCGACTTTACGCCGCTGAACCTGGTGGTGACAGACCAGGGCGTTGGCTTCTGCGATTTTGCCCGTATGAGGCGGCGGGGAGTGGCATTCGAAGATCTGGCGCAGTTCCTCGCCTCGGTTGAGGCGCTGGAGAAATATCCGTTCTGCAATCGCGCGATCACCAGCCAGATCCAGGACAATTTTCTGGAAGCGTACGGCGTGAACCAGTCAGAAGCCGCGATTTTGCGCGTGCTGAAGATGAAGGCGCTGCTGGGGATGTTTGCCCAGGGCAGGACGGTAAAGGAAAGCGCCGTCCGCAAGAAGGTGATGTGGGCCAACGTGATGCGGAAGTTTATCCATCAGGCAGCCCAGAGGTCACTTGCGCCGGTTGCAGCGGCTTAGGTACGCTGTTTCCACCTGCAAGACCCGTTCATCCATTTTCAGGCCGCCTGCGGGCGGCCTGAGTGCTTTATGAGCGCCTCTTTTTTCGCACCAGTTTCTTTTTCGTTCCGGATTTCGATTTGCGCGCGGCTGCCGGCTTCGCGCGCTTTCCGCGGGCTGTCTTGAACCTGTGCTCGCACTCACTCATACGTACCCGCGACCCGCTGAATAGTACGCCTTCCGACTCAAGCCGCATTCTCTGTTCAAAGCCATGTTCGCCGGGTAAAGCGATGCGTCCTCCCGCGGCAATCACGCGATGCCAGGGCAGCCCGTGTGCTCCGCGGAGTGCCCAGACCACCTGGCGGGCCGCGCCGGGAAATCCTGCTGCGCGCGCCACGGCGCCGTAAGTCGAGACTTTGCCGCGAGGGATCTGGAGAACGGTTTTGCGGATCTGGGGGAACATAGTGCCAACAATATAAAAGAGGCGCGACTCGCGCCGCGCCTCTGGTCAAGCTCCGTGAAATTTCCTTACTTCTTTTCCTCGCCGCTCTTTTTGCTGGCAGCACCCTTCTTGGTCGCCGGTTTTGTGGCGCCGGCTTTCAATGCCTGCTCGGCTGGAATTTCTTTACCGTCCTTGTCCACATAGTGGATGTCGAACGCACCTTCAATATTGAGGAAGAAAGTGCACGCGGCCACACAGGTGAAGACATGCTGCATCTTGCCCGGCAAATACACGTAATCTCCGGCGCCCAGCATGGCGGCCGGTGAACCTTTCATCTCGGCCTCGCCCTTGCCGCTTACCATCATCAGGTTCTCAGCTGCGGTATGCCAGTGCCATGGCACGGTACAGCCGGACGTCATTTTCACGGCCACCACGGAGGCTCCCTTGAACGGATCGCCATGCACCGGTGCCAGCGTCATGCATTTGGGCAGACCGTCAATGTTGCCCAGCTTCAGTTTGGCCATGTTGGCCACGCTGCCCTGATCTTGCGCCGCTGCAATGGCCGCCATGCACATCAGCATGGCAAGCACGGAAAGTCGCACTGCTCTCATCTCGATTCCTCTCCTGTCAGTTTCGATTCAAATTGTCGTGATTGACGAAGCGAAGCTGGGACCCACGAGCGTTTCCGGCATTGTAGGTCAATGCTTGCAACCTGCGATAGTGATGTAAGAGGTGCCCAGCGTTACATGCCTGCCCATTGAAGGGTGGTCGAGAACATGAGTGTTCTATGGCGGAATCCCAGTCTCTTATAGATCTCAGCCGCGCGCGGATTGTCGGTGCGAACCGTGAGGAACGGGATTTCTCCGGCGGTGCGAATCCGGCGCGCCAACTCGCTCACAATCGCGGTGCCGTAGCCGTGCCCTTCAAATTCCGGCAGTGTGCCTACCGTACTGATTTCGCGGTAGCCGCGGAGGTGCAGGCGCAGGCAGCCCATCGCCACCAGGTGGCCGTCTTGTTTCAGGCCGAGGAAACCGCCGAGCCGGTGCAGCCGTGGAGAGAGTTTTCGGCCGGGCCGCGTGGCTTCATACAGTGCAGACATTTGCGGGAGGTCGTCGGCCGTGAGTTCCACCACTTCGATTTCTGGCGATGGCTTTGGGGCGGCCGAATGCTCCTGGATCATCTCGCTCAATTCGACTTGCCGAGTGATCGTCCATCCCGGAGGAAGTTGCGGTGGCTGAAGAGAGAAGAGGCCGACCGGCTCGCGAGCGATTCTTGCGAGTGATTGCCAAGCAGGCAGGATCTGTGTTGCCATCCCGCCATGGACGCACACCTCGGGCGGAAATCTGCGCGCCATTCCTTCCACAATGGCGAAGCCAGCCTGGTGTGAGGTCAAGGCCGACCAAGTGGGATTATCGAGCGGGTGCATGCATGGGATTTTATGCGCGCCGGGGAGTAAAATCAGCCTGTTGGAGGACTTATGCGCCTGATGAAGTCTGCCATCCTGTTCTCTGCCTGTATGGTTCTGGTGTCCATCGCGTCGCCGGCCCAGAGTAGCCCAAAGCAGCAGAGCAACACGCCGCAATCGTCCCGATCAGCACAACTGATGCAGAATTTCGAGTTCAAAACTGACATGAGTAAGATGAAGATCCAGGTCGCGAAAGGCAGCTTGCTGCAGGCCCACGATCCGACGTTTCTCATGCAAAAGCCGGACACTGCCTTTGACCAGGGAATTTATGCTCGAACCGGCGGAAACATGTGCGGCGCAATCGTGAGTTACAACTTTTCTCCGGGGTTGAATCCGCACCTGGAAAGTATCACCACCTGCACGCCAAGTAATGCAGTGGTGCAGCAGCGGGCGCGGGGACGCAAACCGGCACGGTCCAACACTCCGCAGCTGCTGCAGACTGATTTGCGGCAGAACGATTAACCACGAAGGACACGAAGGCACACAAAGGGTTAATACGCGCGGCACTGGTCTGCTTTGTGCGGATGGTCTCACCTGACGTTTTCGATTAATTCTTCCAATTGGCTTTACTTGCATGCCGAACAGGCGCATAACTGAGCTCTGGAGCGGTTATGCAATACCTGAATCCCGGTCCCATGGTTTTCGGCCCGCCGCGGCGGCTACGCCCTTTGAAACCGGTTGTCGTGATTGGCGGCCCTGCTGCCCCAATTCCTCGCAAAGATCGTTGCGCCTCCGGCCGACATAACAAGCGGCTCACGCAGTGCTACTGCCAGCAGATGAAGCGTCGCTGAGCTGTTTTCGTTCTTTGCGGTGCATAATGGAACATCGACTGTTCCATGGACGCCAAACAATTCCAGAAAATCGCCAAGGCGCTGGCCGACCCGCGGCGCTTTGAGATCCTGAGCCGCATCGCCGGCGTGAAGGAGATGGCCTGCGCCAACCTGCGTTGCGACCTGCCCATCACCGCAGCTACTCTCTCCCACCACATCAAAGAGTTGGAAAATGCCGGGCTGGTGGAGGTCCGCAAGGACGCTAAGTTCATTCATATCAGGTTGCGCCGTCCTGTCTGGCGCGAGTACCTGGCGGAACTGAAAAAGATCTAGATTTTTTCAGCAGATCCTGCTGAATCCTTCCGTGACGCTGCGAATCAATTAGATGGCCATCAAAATATCGAAGCGGCAGCAAGCCGCCGAAAAGAGGAACGATCATGGCAAGGCTGACAGGAAAAGTTGCGGTAGTCACGGGCGCCTCCAAGGGCATTGGGGCGGCGATAGCGGAGAAGCTGGGACGCGAAGGCGCGAATGTGGTGGTGAATTATGCCAGCGACAAGGCTGGCGCACAGCGCGTGGTTACGAGCATTGCATCTGCGGGCGGCAAGGCCGTCGCGGTGCAGGCAGACGTTTCAAAGCCAGCGGACATTGACAAGCTGTTTGCGGAGACGATCAAGGCCTTCGGGAAAGTGGACATCCTGGTGAACAACGCTGGTGTTTACGAGTTCCGGCCGCTGGAAGCGGTGGACGTGGAGCATTTCCGCAAACAGTATGACCTGAATGTACTGGGACTGCTGCTGACCACCAGAGAAGCGGTCAAGCATATGAATGGTGACGGCGGATCGGTGATCAACATCAGCTCCATCGCTTCCAAGACGCCGCCGCCCGCAGCTTCTGTATACGCCGGCACCAAGGCTGCAGTGGACGCGATCAGCCGCACATTGGCGCAGGAACTGGCTCCAAGACGCATACGAGTCAACTCACTGTTGCCGGGCTTTACCGAGACAGAAGGCGTTGCTGCATGGGTAGGACGAGACGAAAGCTTTCGCAGCTATGCTGTTTCTCGTACGCCACTCGGCCGATCAGGAACCGGCGAAGATATTGCCGATGTCGCTCTCTTTCTGGCCTCAGAAGATTCACGCTGGATCACCGGCGAGGAACTGGTGGTGGGCGGTGGAATGAGGCTGTAATCCCTCCAGGCCGGAAAGGAAAGAGGCCGCTCTGGAGTTCCGAGCGGCCTCTTCATTTACCAGCCTCTTTCGAATTCGAGTTGGTTCAACCCTTTAACGACGCCATGTCAATCACGAACCGGTACTTCACATCGCTCTTGAGCATGCGTTCGTACGCTTCGTTGATCTGCTGGATGGGAATCACTTCCACATCCGCAGTGAGGTTGTGCTGGGCGCAGAAGTTGAGCATCTCCTGGGTTTCCGGAATGCCGCCGATCAGCGATCCCGCAAAATTCCGGCGCTTGAAGATAAGGCTGAACACCGCGACCGGCAGCGGTTGTTCGGGAGCGCCCACCTGAACCAGCGTTCCATCGCGTTTAAGCAGTTCGAGATACGCGTTGATATCGTGCTGGGCGGAGACTGTGTCCAGAATGAAATCGAAGCTGCCGGCCTGCTTCTGCATCTGGGCGGCATCACGGGAGACGACCGTTTGATCTGCCCCGAGGCGGCGAGCATCATCCTGCTTGCCCGGTGAGGTGGTGAAGAGCGTGACGTGGGCCCCGAGAGCATGCGCGATCTTCACACCCATATGGCCCAGACCGCCCAGGCCGACGACGCCTACTTTCTGGCCCGGGGCCACCTTCCAGTGGCGGAGTGGAGAGTAGGTGGTGATTCCCGCGCACAACAGCGGAGCGACTCCGGCGAGGTTTTTCTGTGCGGGCAGGCTCAGTACAAAGTACTCGTCCACCACAATGTGGTCCGAGTAGCCGCCGTAAGTCATGCCGCCCAGCACTTTATCTTCACTGTTATAGGTGCCCACGAAGCCGACTTCACAGTACTGTTCCAATCCAGCTTTGCAGCTTGAGCAGGTGCGGCACGAGCCGACGAGGCAGCCGACGGCTGCGAGATCGCCGGGTTTGAAGCGTGTGACTTTGCTGCCCACCGCTTTTACGCGGCCCACGATCTCATGGCCGGGCACCGCGGGAAAAATTGTGTTTTGCCATTCATTGCGGGCGGTGTGCAGGTCAGAGTGGCAGACTCCGCAGTAAAGGATGTCAATGGCCACGTCCTGCGGGCCGGGCTCGCGGCGCACGAAAGAGAAGGGCGAAAGCGGGGAAGTGGCGGATTGAGCAGCGTATCCGAACGCTTTTGTGGTTTTCTGTGTAGTAGTCGATTGCGGCTGGATGGTAGTGCTCATTTTTCTCCTTGGTATGAAAATTGGGCCGTGAACGGGAGGACATGCCGGCCAAAGAAACTAAAGAGGTTTGGATGGAGCGCCGGCGCGCCTGGTTTCAAAATGATTGAGGAACTCACCCAAGCCGTGAGTATATATTCTTCACAATGGCAACGCAGGCAATCACACGCGAAGCTCTGGCCCGGCGCGGCAAGCGGCTGGAGTATTTCACGATCGGCTGGAACATGCTGGAGGGACTGGTTGCCATTGCAAGCGGTGTGGCTGCGGGAAGCGTGTCACTGGTCGGCTTCGGGATTGACAGTTTTATTGAAGTGCTTTCCGGGGCGACGCTGCTCTGGCGCATGTCTGTGGACAGCGATACGGAAAGCCGCGGAAAGAATGAGCGGCGCGCGCTGCGCATCGTGGGCGTTTGCTTTGTGGCACTGGCGATTTACGTGGGCTACGATGCTTTGCACGATCTGATTACGCGTGATGCGGCGCGACCCAGCACTCCGGGAATTCTGCTGGCCCTCGCGTCCCTGATCGCAATGCCGCTTCTCTCGCGCGCGAAAAGGAAGGTCGGCTCTGGCCTTGAAAGCGCAGCCATGCATGCCGACGCGCGGCAGACTGACTTCTGCGCTTATCTTTCTTTCATATTGATTGTGGGTTTAATGGTCAACCGCATGTTCGGACTCTGGTGGGCCGACCCGCTGGCCGGACTGGTGATGGTGCCCATCATCGCCAAGGAAGGGTATGACGGCATGCGTGCCCGCGCCTGCCAGTCCTGCCAGTGCGGGCACTAACCGCCACTTACTTCCCATTGCTCTCCATCAGGCTGAGATTTTCCGCTTTCCATTGCATGGCATCGTGGATGCGGTTGCGCCCGCTGGGATGATCGAAGAACAGCCACTCTTCCAGAGGGCCGGGGCTCATCTTGCGGTACTCGCCCAGATGTATGGCGCCCTGGGCGAAGCCATCCGGCTGGCGGCTGGCGTTGATACCAAAAATGTCCGCTTCATGTTCCTGGGTGCGGATGAACGTGTTGTTCACTGGCGTAAGCACAAAAAAGAAGATGGATGCGATCAGCACGACGACCGGGACCACGGCGGGGTCGCCGACGTCTCGAATTTGCCAGCGCGCACCCCAGCGAGCCAGAGACCAGTTGATCGCCCAGCGGAGCAGCGCGAAAAACAGGAAGATGATCACGCCAAAAAACAAGAGCATTTTGTAAATGTGGTTCAGGACGTAGTGCCCCATTTCATGTCCCATAACGGCCTGTACCTCCTCAGACGAGGCGCGGTTCAGCAAATTGTCATTCAGCGTGATGCGCATGGTATTGCCCATGCCGCTCACGTTGGCGCTCATGCGTGTGGACTGCCGCGAGGCATCAACTTTGAAAACGTCTTTAGCGGGAATGCCGTTGGCACGAGCCAGGCTGAGGATTGGCGTAGTGATTTTGGGATCATCGAGGCGCTTATAGGTGTTGAAGAGGGGAGCGATATAGACCGGGGCAATCATGATTCCGATGGTGAAAAAACTGAACGTGACCACCGCGCCCCAAAGCCACCAGGTTGTGCGCAAACGGCGCACAATGCCGAACAATGCGGTGACCACCAATCCTCCCAGCACAACGCTGAGCAGGAGTCCCTTGAGCTGGTCGCCCATCCATGGGCCGAATGTCTGCGTGGCGAGCCCGTACTTGTGCTCACGGATGTAGCCTTCGTAGATGGCGATGGGCAATGAAAGCACGAACCCCACGATGGAATAAAGACCCCAGTAAATGAAGGTCTGGAGCGGCTTGAATCGCGCGATCCGCTCGGCGATGTTGCGGAACGCAGCCGACCAGCGAAGGTTCAGGAGCAGCAGAGCGACTACGACTGCATAAAGAAAATCCCACAGAATGAGCCAGTAGCCGCCTTCAAAATAAGAGTCTGAGCGGGCTTTGGCCTGTGGTGGGATTTCGGCGAGGTAGGCCTCAGTGGCGCGGTCAGCGTTGAACCCGGGCCGGGCCTGCGCATCGGGGGGGACGGTGACCACGGAAGGCATGAAGACGCCAGAAGGAGCCGGCGCAGGTGATTGCGCCAGCGCGAGGGCTGAAGCGCAACTGCAAAATACGAGCAACAGGACGCAAACGGACCACGAGCGCTGATTCATCAAAATTGTGCCTTCCAGATCTGGATTGGTTGCTGAGTATTGTACGGTCAAGGACCGGGGAAAGTTCCTGGATGAGTTTCATCGGGTTGCGGATGAACGGCCGTTGCGAGCAGAAAGCCCTTCGATGTTATCTTGTTGGTTACGGCGCACCCATGGACGTTCTCCGGCAGCTTTTCGAAAAGCACTTTCAGATCCCGGCCGAGCAGGTTAAACCGCTGCAAGGGCAGCTTGGCGGCTCGGGACGGAACATTTTCCGCTTGTCCGGCGGAGGTCGCAGCGCCATTGGCGTGCAGTACGGAGTGCGCGAGGAGAACGTTGCCTTCCTTGAATTCTCACGACACTTCCGGCGCCACGGGCTGCCGGTGCCGGAGATTTACGCAGAAGACCTGAAGCAAGATGCGTACCTGGAAGAGGATCTGGGCGATACCACGTTGTTTGAATTTCTCGCCGGGAATCGCAGCGGAGAAACTATTGCGCCGCCCGTAATTGCGGCTTACCAGAAGGTGGTGGACTGGCTGCCGCGTTTCCAGATTGAAGCGGGGCGCGACCTGAATTACAAAGTGTGTTATCCGCGCGCGAGCTTTGACCGCCAGTCGATTGCCTGGGACCTGAATTATTTCAAGTACTACTTCCTCAAGCTGGCCGGGATCAGCTTTAACGAGCAGGCACTGGAGCAGGACTTCAGCCGGCTGACCAAGTTCCTGCTGACCGCCCCGCGCGATTACTTCCTCTATCGCGACTTCCAGTCGCGCAACGTGATGCTGCTGGAAGGCGAGCCTTACTTCCTGGACTATCAGGGCGGTCGCAAAGGAGCCTTGCAGTATGACATTGCCTCACTCCTGTTCGACGCCAAAGCCGACCTGCCGCCTGCGTTGCGCCAGCAACTGCTTGAACAATATATGGAGCGGCTGAAGA
>JBAIYI010000409.1:0-2519 GCA_037915955.1 Terriglobales bacterium | reverse complement strand
TTGCTGCAGCATGATCTCCGAGACCAGGATCCGGTAGGGATCGCTCTCGCCGCGCCAGGGAAGCTTCCTTTGGGCGTTGGCATACCAGCCCAGCAGAGCGCTGCGGAAATCATGTAGATACTGTGCTGCGAATCGGGGAAACGCCATCGGCTGCGCTGCCATTGTAGCCGAACACCTCCAGGCGCAGAACGCATTCACGAATCCGCTGGGCGAGAGAAAAAATCCAGCCGGAATACCGGCTGGCTGGTCTTGTCTACGAAGCGATTGCATCTGGGGAGGCAGCAGCGCCTGTCGGGCAGCCGCTGGTCAGGGCTTTACCCTGAAAATCCCATGAAAAACCTCAATTGACCAACTTCGTATTTCTTAGCGTGCCGTGCGGCTTGGCCGCGAGCATCGCCGGTTCGCCTGCAGTGCCATTCGCGTCCGCGGCGGAACACCCCGCCTATGATCTACGTTAACGCGTCGCTCCAGGTGCTGGCGACGGCCTGCCGGTCATCCTGTGTGTTACAGCGCGTGCTTACAGCAGTGAAAGGTTTTCTCAAATATTCCAAATGGCACGAGTCCGGCGCCACCGGCTTTATTTGAGCACTGGCCCTGTTGAGCCGGTTAATGTTTGCAAAGCGCAGTCACCAGAGGAGGTCAGAACACTTGTACCGGTGATGTTGCCTCGCCTGAGATTTGCGGTCTGCGTGGGCTCCGCGTGGTTTGCGCAAACACATGCGATCCTGTGGCAGACGCCCGCCCCAGCCTGAAGAGACAACGTGATTTTAGCTTGCGGAGGTGCGAACTGCAGGTAACTGAAGGGTGAGTGCAACGTTGCGTTTGGCCTGTTTTACAGCCGGGAAACACAGCTTCTGGCGAGCTGTACCCTGGTACCTGCGGCCACTCCGCACATGCACTATTGTGTGAGCGGCCGCTCCTGGTACGAGATCACGGGTGACCGCCGCCGTGAGCGGACTGAGCGCCGTCCGTCGAGCTTGCTGCGGCTTCCTTCTGCTTGTTGAGCTGGCTCTCTATGTCGTCGGCCTTGCGCTTGTACATGGTCGCGTTGCCCCGATCATTGTTCAGCGCGTCTTGATACATCTGGCGGCGGAAATCATCCTTCTCGTTCTGCAGCAAGTCTTCATAATGTTTCGCGGAGTTTTCCCAGCCCTGCTGCTGCGCCTTTGCTTTGTCCAGCTCCTTCTTCAAGTCAGGCCCACCTTTGTCAGAGGGGTTCTTAGCAGCTGCAGCGCTGCCCAATTCCTGCTTAGCAGCCGAAGCCGTTGCAGATCCGTTCGCCTCCGGCGTCGAGAGCGATGAGGAACTCTGGCTTGATCTGTCAGGCCCCACTACGCTCACCGAATCTCGCGAAGTTCTTCGCATGTTCTCGTCCGAGAACACGACGGCAGCCTTTTTCCCGGTTTTCATTTTGCGGGCAACATCCGCCAGCGTTTCTGGTTTATCAGATTGCGCAGGGCAAGCAGCCAGCCCTGCCAATACCACTATTGCTGCAATCGTGTACTTCATAAAGATCCTCAGTAAGCCAACTCATGTGTCGCCAGCATGCGTGGTGGCCGGCCGCTGTTCAGGTTCTTCATGGCGCATACGTCCCAGTGGAAATTGATGCTGCCACCGAAGTTATCTGACTGCGACTGGTCGGTCGCGTTTACGTCCTGGCCTGCCAGAACCGACCCGTACAGATTGACGTTCTGACCGGCGCCGCCCGTAAACGAAACTTTTCCGCGCACCAGGATCAGGCCATACCAGTTGAGACCACCGTTTACCTCAAGGTCACCATCCACGATCAGAATCCCCGATCCGGTAGCTGCCGAAGTCAGCTTCACACTGCCGGGAATATATTCCGTGACTGAAGTGAAAGTGCCGGCCGCGGGTTCCAGCGGCAGCGTAGAAGGATATGTGCCGAAGTTTTGGCTGCTTTGCGTTCCGCAGTTCAGATACGTGGGCGGTGTGCTGAAGAAGCTTTGCGTTCCAGTACACGTGTACGGCGCCGTCTGCGCGCCCGCCTTGTACTGTGTAATAAGGTCATTGATGTTGTAAGGCCAGGGATTTACGTTCTGTACAGACGCGTTTCCCGTCGGATCGGTCCCAAAAGACGAAGTCGTGCTACCTGCTCCACCATTCACGCTTACAGATCCGCCGGTATAAATCGCGTGTGCGGTGGTATTGCACTTTCCGTTGTTTGGGCAATCGGTATAGGTGACGTTTCCTTGCTTGTCCGGGGTTGAGGCGCACGTACACGAACAGTTGTCATAGGCGTCCAGAATGAAGCTGCCCTGCAGCTGCACTGGCGCCTGAGTGGAAATCGGAGCCGGCGCAATCAGTGGAGGATTTAACGCTACTTCCGTTTGCACCATCCGGCGCGAACCCGGATTATTGCCCACCTTTGAAGTGATGGCCAGCGAGGTAAGGAGCCACACCGGTTCAGCCATCGGGATTATGGTGGTGCAGTCCTGAGTCGGCGCCACAGCGATTTCCTGGGTTCCGTTCCAGCAGACCTTGGAATCGTTGCTGAACGA
>JBAIYI010000812.1:0-7431 GCA_037915955.1 Terriglobales bacterium | reverse complement strand
CAAAGGACACGAAGGGACACAAAGGGAACCATTACCACAGAGATCACAGAGGAACACTGAGAAAAACGCGATTGAGAAAAGTATTTCGTATCGGCTTCCTGACCAACCGTCCCGATCAACGGGGTTTCCCTTTGTGTTCCTTTGTGTCCTTCGTGGTAAATGGTTTTGAAACACTGTGTCCTCATGTGGTTAATCCACGGCGGCGATCATCTTCACCAGCGTCCTTTGCGCGAAAGGCAAATAGATGAGCGCGGCGGTGGCGGCGAGCGCAAGCCCAAGGCCGATGCGGTCGGCAATGAGGAGCGGAGAAAGGGCCCAGATCATGTCGAGCACGAAGAGCGCAGGGAAGATCACGAGGAACTTTGGTCCCAGCAGGTGATAGTCGAGTGAGGTCGCGGTGATCAGGTAAAGGCGCACGGCGACGCCGACGAGCGCCGAGACCAGATAAATAATGAAAGCCGCGAGAGCAGCGGAGTGCCAGGCCATGTCGGCGGAATCGCGGAGGTTGTCCAGCCGGAAGAGTGCCGAGAAATAAAAGATCAGATACATCACCTGCGCCAGAATGAACAGGGTCCGCGAAACTTTGCGGCTGGCCCGTGGGAGTTCGTGGTCCGCTGCCTCTGACTTCGCCTCAGTCTGACTCATTTGCACCGGAGTTCTGGAATCGCTGATCTGCTCGGTGGACGAAGTGGGGTTGTTCGCCGGGGAAGCGGCCTGAGGCGGAACCTCGGCGTCATTCGAAGTTGGCGGTGCGGTCGGCACAGCAGGTACTGGCGGCGCGACCACTTCCACCGTTCCCACAAACCGGTAGCCGCGTTTGGCAATGGTTTCGATGTATTTCGTCTTCGTGGCTGAATCGCCGAGCACCTCACGCAGCTTGGCTACGGCTGTGTTCAAGCCGTGATCGAAATCGACGAACGTATCGTCCGGCCAGAGACGCTGGCGCAGCTCTTCCCGCGTGACCACATCCTGCGGGCGTTCCAGCAGTGCGACCAGAAGCTGGAATGGCTGGAGCTGGAGCTTGAGGCGGATGCCACGCCGGCGCAGCTCGGCGGCGCGCAGGTCGGCTTCAAAGTCATCGAAACGGTAACGGGCAACCGGGGGCGGCATCAGGTTCTTGGAAGCGCTATCTTAAATCAACCGCTCTGACCTCGTTACAATGGACGGCCATGGATCACGAAAATGCACGCCGTCAGCAGACACTCGGCCTTGCCGTAATCGTCGTGATCATCCTCTTGTTTCTCCTCTTGCGCCGCTGGTGGATGCTGGGATGAGTGAGCCGCATCTGATTGTGCTGCTCGGTCCCACAGCCAGCGGCAAGACCGCGCTCTCACTCAGCCTTGCGGAGAAGTTTTCCGGAGAGATCGTCAGCTGCGACTCGGTGGCGGTGTATCGCGAATTTGAGATTGGCACGGCCAAGCCCTCGCGTGCGGAACGACAGCGCATCCCGCACCACCTGATTGATGTGGTTGAACCCGAAGGCCAGCTCAGCGCCGGCGATTACTCGCGGCTGGCGCGTCAGGCCATCAATGAAATTGCCAGGCGCGGACGCCTGCCGATTGTGGTCGGTGGAACTGGACTCTATCTCCGTGCTTTGCTGGAAGGACTGTTTGCCGGGCCGCCACGATCGGAAGAGCTGCGCGCTCGATTGCGCGAGCGGGCGCAGGAGCGGGGTGGGGAATATCTCCATCGCATGTTGCGCAGGCTGGATCTGAAAGCCGCCGACGCGATCCATCCCAACGACGTTTCCAAAATCGTCCGGGCGCTGGAAGTCTCAATATCCGCCCGGAGACCCATGACCGAGATGTGGCAGCAGGGCCGCGATCCGCTGCGCGGCTTCCGCATTCTGCGCGTCGGGCTGAATCCCGATCGCGAACAGCTTTATGCCCGCATCAATCAGCGTGCGGTAGAAATGTTTGAGCAAGGACTGGTGGATGAAACAAAGGCGCTGCTGGCGCGTTACGGTGAAAAGCCGTGGCCGCTCGGGTCGCTCGGCTACAAGCAGGCGCGACAGGTCTTATCAGGAGAGTTGAGTCAGGCGCAGGCTATTGCGGCCGCGCAACAGGGACACCGCAACTACGCCAAGCGGCAGATGACGTGGTTCCGGAGGGAGCCGAATGTGCAGTGGTTGGAGGGATTCGGCGGCGATGCGCCTATCCAGCAGCGCGCATGCGAACTGGTGAGCGCCGCGCTGGCAAAGGCGTGAGGCGCGCTCAGTGCAGGTGCTGAATCAGGTAGACAATCACCACTCCGGCAAGCGCTACCACGATTCCGATCGCCCGCAGCGCGCCCAATTTTCTGGCCCACTCGTTCATTTCCGGAAAAACTCCCTTCCACAGGAATCGTAAATCCTGCTGCAACCAATTATTTTTTTATTGACATCGAAACAAACGTACCCCAATATTTTGGGTGTACATGATTTGGCCCCCTACAATTAGGGCCGGTCAGGTCCAAAGGGCCCGGTTTTTAAATCCTTGAAGGAGGAAATGAGTCAATGGCGACCAAGAAGAAAGCTGCGAAAAAGAAAAAGAAGTAGCCACGTCGCGGAGCCAAGTCTCCGTAGACACAAGATCAATCAAGGGACAATAGTTAAAACGGGTGTTCAAAATGAACACCCATTTTTATTTTGTGCGGGAAACGCCGTTCTGTGTCCCGAGAATGGGCGGCATGTACCTTCGATTCGCGAGACCTGACGCAGCACAATGTACTCAGGCGCTAAGATGTCGGCAGAGGAGGCAAGCATGTTTCAAAGAGCCAGAGTGATCACGGCAGCGTTGGCGTTGGCAATGATGGCTACCGGCGGTTTGCCGGCAAGCGGACGCGATAAAGACCACGACCGGGACCGCAAGTGCGAGCAGAAGATCCGCAAGGCCGAAGCGAAACTGCAGGATGCCATCCGCAAGCACGGCGAACGCAGCCGCCAGGCGGAGAAGCGTCGCCATGATCTTGAAGAAGCGCGCGAGCGATGCCATCGCGGCGGAGACCACGACCGCCGGTAGCCCGACTTGTATCTATGCGAGACGCGGCTTCTCCGCGTCTCTTCACTCCTCTGTTCTTCTTCTCCCACCATGGTTGTGCCTCTCTGTGCCCGCGTGCTTCAATGAGAAGGCGTGTTTTTAAACAGGAAAATTGCGTCTTGGTTGATCCTGGCGGGACTCCTTGCCGGGCTGAGTGAGTTGCGTGCGCAAAGCGCTTCGCCTGCGGCACAGCAGCAGAGTTCGCCGGGCTTGCAGAGCGGACAAAACACTCCGGCCACAGCGGCTTCAGGCAGCGAAGACATCGTTCCTTTTCTGAATCAGTTGATTGTCTGGTACCGGCAGCTGGCCACGCAGCAGCAGCTGGCCACCGAGCCCAGTGATGTGTTGTTCCTGAATGACAATCGGCAGTTCGCGGACCAGATTGTGCGTCTGGGATTTGATTTTGCCAGGGCACGCGCGCAGGTGCTGGCGACGCAGGTTGCGGCTGGATCGGCCGGGCAGAGCAGCGGCTCGCCTTCGCAGTTCCAGCGCATCATAGATGCCGCCGCGAGGGCTGACCAGCAGGTGAAGCAATCGCAGCAGGAGATTGTGCGCTTGCAGCAGCAGTTGCTCACGGCCACGGGCAAGCAGAAACGTGACTTGCAGGCCGCGATCGCGGAGACGCAGAGCGAACTCGATTTTGCCGAGGCGCGCCGCGACACCTTGCGCGGCATGGTGACATTCGCCACCGGCGCCAGCGGCGGCGCCGCCGGGCCGGGAAACCTGGCGGCGCAAGTGGAAGAACTGGCACGGGCTGTTCCGGCTGCTACCGCCACGGGGAAGGAAGCCGCGGATGCCGCAAAGCAATCGAACGCTGCCAATACGGCCATGGCAGCTAAAGCCCGCAAAGAAGAGCCGAATGGAATGCTGGCCCTGATCAGCGACCTTTTTGTCCTGCGCCGCAAACTGCGCGCCATTGACGATAACATCGCGCAGACCGAGCAGCTGTCCCAGGCGTCGCGGGCGCTGCGCACGCCGCTGATCGCGATCATTCGCGAGCTCACACAAAAAGGCGATGCACTCTCCCAGCAGGCGCCCTCAACTGATCCGGCGGTGCTGGCCGCGCAGCGCAAAGACCTGGAGACGATGACGCAGCAGTACAAGCAGCTTTCCGCCAGCGTATTGCCCCTGGGAAAACAGAACATCCTGCTGGATATCTACAAGCGAAGCTCGACGAACTGGCGCGCCAGCGTGGAGAGCCAGTATCAGACAGAACTCAAGTCGCTGATCCTGCGACTGGGCGGTCTCGCCATTATTCTCGCGGTCATCGCCGGGGTATCCGAGCTGTGGAAACGCGCGACCTTCCGCTACGTCACCGACCTGCGGCGGCGCTACCAGTTCCTCTTGCTGCGCCGGATCCTGTTGTGGGTGGTGGTGCTGATTGTGGTTGTAGTGGCCTTCGCCAGCGAGCTGGGCACCATTACCACATTTGCCGGCCTGATGACGGCGGGCATCGCGGTGGCGCTGCAGAACGTGATTCTTTCGGTCGCCGGATATTTCTTCCTGATCGGAAAGTACGGTGTGCGTGTAGGCGATCGCGTGCAAGTCGCGGGGATCACAGGTGACGTGGTGGACATTGGACTGGTACGCCTGCACCTGATGGAAGTTACGGGCGGTACAGCGCCGCGGCCCACGGGGCGCGTGGTGGTCTTCTCCAATGCGGTAGTCTTCCAGGCGAATGCCGGATTGTTCAAGCAGATTCCGGGCACGAGTTTTGTGTGGCATGAAATCAAGCTCACGCTGGCGCCGCAAGGCAGCTATCGCGAAGTTGAGGAGCGAATGCTGGCGGCCGTGAACAAGGTTTACAGCGAATACCGCGACAAGATGGAAGCGCAGCGCCTGGGAATGGAGCGTGCTCTTTCCGCAGTACGCACTGCAAACTTCTCGCCGGAAAGCCACTTGCACCTCTCCGGAGCAGGGCTGGAGGTGGTCCTGCGCTACCCGGTAGAGATCAGCAACGCGGCGGAAATTGACGATCGCGTGACGCGCGAACTGCTCGACGCAATCGAACGCGAGCCACGCCTGAAACTGCTGGGCTCGGCCGGACCGGAGACCAAACCGGAAGAGCAGCCGGCGTAGTATTTCGAGTGCCGTCTGACAAACCTCCCCCTCACCGCTCGGCGGTATCCTAGCCGCGTCTTCCGTTCAAATCTGCGCTACACTGCAGAGCTGTGTCTGCGCCAGCAATCGTCGGGCAAACTGTTGGCCGCTACAAAGTTCTCTCCAAGCTGGGAGAAGGTGGCATGGGGGTGGTCTACTCGGCGGAAGACCTGTCACTGGGTCGGAAGGTTGCCCTTAAGTTCCTCTCTCCCAACGTATCTCCCGAGCCCAAAGCGCTGGAGCGCTTCATGCGCGAGGCGCGTGCCAGTTCCGCGCTGAACCACCCGAACATCTGCACCATTTATGACTTCGGGAATTATGAAGGTCAGTCCTTCATGGTGATGGAACTGCTGGAGGGGTATACGCTGCAGAGCCTTATCGCAACGGGCCCTCTGCCGCAGGAAAGAGTGCTGCAGCTTGGAACACAGCTGGCCGATGCTTTGGCGGCCGCGCACCGCAAGGGAATCGTTCATCGTGACCTCAAGCCGCTGAATATTTTTGTGACCGATCACGGTGCCAAGATCCTGGATTTTGGCCTGGCCACAATGGCGCTGAAGCGGGCTGAGAGCCCGGATGTTGGCACACAAAGCCTTTCCAGCCTGACTGCGGATGGCACGACCCCGGGAACGCTGGCGTACATGTCGCCTGAGCAGCTTCGCGGAGAAAAAGTTGACGGACGCAGCGATCTGTTCGCGCTGGGGATCGTGCTGTACGAAGCAAGCACCGGCAGGAGATGCTTCGACGGAGCTACCGCAGGAGTGATCGTTGACGCGATTATGAACAGGGAATTGCCACCAGCTTCAGTCTTGAATCCACGGATATCGGCCGAGGTAGACCACATTGTCGGCAAGGCACTGAAGAAAGATCCGGACTTGCGCTACCAGTCCGCGGAGGAGATGCGGGCAGACCTGAAACGAGCGCAACGGCAGAGCACCGGCAGTGTTGGGGTGAGACCAACGCGCTTGAAGTCGATCAAACGACCGTTGCTGATAGGCGCACTGGTGGTTGTGCCTGTCGCAATTGCGGCTGTCCTCTGGGCCTTGCTGCATCCTCAGCGTAACCCTGGCAGCGCCGCGTTGGCAGGAAGTGATTGGACGCAGATAACAGACTTCTCTGATTCGGTTACGTCGCCAGCGCTCTCGCCGGATGGAAGAATGCTAGCTTTCGTCCGCGGACCAGGAACCTTCGTGGGCAGCGGCGAGATATACCTGAAGCTGATGCCCAGCGGTGATCCGGTGCAGCTGACGCATGACAGTTCTCCCAAGATGGGGCCGCCCGCATTCTCGCCGGACGGCTCCCGAGTCGCGTACACCGTTCCCGGCCCATGGGATACCTGGAGCGTGCCGTCGCTGGGCGGAACGCCCGCGCTCATGCTGGCGAATGCCTCGGGCCTGACCTGGGTTGACCAGACGCACGTGCTTTTCTCAGACACCAAGACTGGAATGCATATGGGACTAGTAACGGCCGCCGAAGATCGCTCAGGACTGCGTGAAATCTACTTTCCTCCAAGGCAGCGCGGGATGGCCCACCGGTCGGCCCTCTCGCCTGACAAGAAGTGGGTCTTGTTAGCGGAGATGGAGAACGACGGTTGGCTCCCTTGCCGCGTCGTCGCTTTCGAGGATTCGAAACAAACGCGACGTGCGGGACCGAATGGAAGTTGCACATATGCAGCGTGGTCACCGGATGGCCGGTGGATGTATTTCAGCGCAAATACGGGATCGGGATTTCACATCTGGCGTCAGAGATTCCCCGATGGCACGCCTGAACAGCTGACCAAAGGGGTGAGCCAGGAAGAAGGTATCGCCGTTGCGCCTGACGGCAAATCTCTGTTGACCGCAGTGGGAGTCGAGGAAAGCACGATCTGGCTGCATGACAGCCACGGAGAGCGCCAGATCACGTCACAATCCATCGCTTCGGACGCCACGTTCTCAGCGGATGGGAAACGGTTGTACTACATTGCGCACCAGCACGGCGGACCCATATGGATGGGGCCTGGTGAGTTGTGGGTAACGGAGCTTTCCAGCGGTAAATCACGCCGGCTGTTGCCCGGAGTTGCACTCATCAGCTATGCGCTTCTCCCGGACGAGAAGAAGGCGGTGGTCGGGGTTATGGGGAGCGATGGCATCCAGCACCTTTGGCTGGCATCGCTTGAAAATCGTTTTTCGCCACGACAGCTAACTTCTGGCGCCGGGGAGGACCTCCCATTCGTCGCCTCTGATGGTACGGTGTTGTTCCGCTCCAAGGATGGAGCAGCGAACAATCTGGAGAGAATGAGTGAGGACGGCAGCGGAAGGGAACGCACCAGGTCAGCCTC
>JBAIYI010000240.1:0-2442 GCA_037915955.1 Terriglobales bacterium | reverse complement strand
CGGCTGGAGCGTCTTCAAGATCCCCCTGATGAAAGCCAACGGCTGGTCAGAGACCTCCGTTCAGCTTAACTTCACGCTGGCCATCCTGTTCCTGGGCGTGGGAACGGTGATCGGCGGCCTGTGGCAGGACCGCGTCGGCCCGCGCAGAGTCGCCACCGTGGCCGGCGTGCTGTATGGCATCGGCTACCTGGTAGCGTCATGGGGCGCCGGACAGCATTCTCTAAGCACCATCTATGCCGGCTACGGCGTGCTCAGCGGAATCGGCATGGGCATGGGCTACATTACCCCCGTGGCCACGCTGGTGAAATGGTTCCCGGACAAGCGCGGCCTGATGACCGGAGTGGCCGTGTGCGGATACGGCGCGGGCGCGCTGATCATGGCCCCCATTGCAGCACCGCTCGTCCAGACGCGCGGGATTCCGTTTACCTTTGCTGCGCTCGGCGTAGTGTATCTGGTGGTAGTGATCGTGGCCGCACAGTTCTATGCCAACCCTCCGCAGGGATGGCGTCCGGCGGGATGGCAGCCTACCAGCGCCGTGGCCAAAGCGGCCAGCGCTTACGACTTCAGCGTGAGCGAAGCTTTCGGCACATGGCAGTTCTACCTGCTCTGGATGATGCTGTTCCTGAACGTCTCAGCGGGAATCATGATCATCAGCCAGGCATCACCGATGGCGCAGTCCAAAGAGTTTGTCGGCATGACCGCGCTTCAGGCGGCCAGCATGGTTGGCCTGATCTCGATCTTCAATGGATTGGGCCGCGTCTTCTGGGCCTGGGTTTCAGACATGATCGGCCGCGCGCGCGTTTACTTTCTGCTCTTCGCCATCCAGGCGGTGGTCTTCTTCGTGCTGCCGCGCATCCATAACGCGACCATGTTCAGCGTGGCCTTTGCCATCATCGGCCTTTGCTACGGTGGCGGCTTCGGCACCATGCCGTCATTCACGGCAGATTTCTTTGGCGCCAAGTACATGGGCGGAATCTATGGCTGGATCCTGCTGGCATGGGGCGCCGCGGCCATTCCTTCGCCCATCATGATTGCCCGCCTGCACCAGCAGACCGGCGCGTTCTCAACGGCAGTTTACGTCATCGCCGGCGTGATGGTTTGTTCACTGGTGTTGCCGCTGGTTGCGCGACGTCCGAACCGCGACGCCAAAGCGCTGGGCGTTCGTCCAGAGGTGGCACAGGCAAGCTAGTAGGGAGAAGTCTCTCGTTGCCTACAGGGCAGGCTGCAAGTGGCCTGCCCACTTTTTTCGAGGAAATGGTGCACAGGTTCAGTGTCACCTACTGTCCTTGGCAGGAGTCGTCTTCGGCGGTCCGAAATCAATGTTCCACTCCACCAACCCTAAGAATCCGGCAGGGCCAGCGACCCAAGTGACCGCATTTCTCGGCGACACTGCAACATTCAAATTTTTGTCGCTCTCCTTAGACCAACCGTTCGCATATACATAAACTCCTTTGCTACCCACAGCAACAAACGCGCCGACCGCTGAATATTCCTTGAAGTAACTCACGCTCGACAGATAGACACCTTTCGGTGTGGATGGCTCAATAGCTTCCCACGTCTTGCCACCGTCCGCCGTCCGCAATGCATTCGGCAAATCTGAACCATCCGGCTTCTGATAATCCCCGCCCACAGCAACTCCGTTCCTTGCGTCGCGGAATGCGAGCGAGAAGATTCCTGACGACGCGTTCGTTGGATGCATCGCCGTTTCGGCGACGGTCCATGTCTTACCGCGGTCGACCGAGTGGAATACGCGCGCGACCTTCGCGCCGCCGGTGGCGAACCAGATATTCGAAGTTCCCTGAACGGTGAGGCAGGAGTTGCTGGCGGCGAAGGCGCCTTCATTGAGCAGAGCCTCAGGCAATGCGGCGGATGGGATTTGCTTCCAGGTAAGTCCGCCGTCGTCGGTAGTGAAGAGCGCGAATTTGCCTGCGACAGGATCACTCAGTACCATGCCGTGCTTCTGGTCCCAGAAAGCAATGGCGTCAAAGAAAATTCCGGCGGTGCTCTGCTCCAAGACTTTGTTCCAGCTTTTGCCGGCATCGGTGGTGCGATAGATGCGGGCCTGGCCTTTTTCTGCCGGGCCCGAGCTGATGATGATCGCGGTGTTTGCGTCGAAGGCACGGATGCCGCGGAAGTCGAGCGACTCAGCTCCTGCAACGGGAAGGACCGACCATGTTTTACCCGCGTCGGTGGTGCGGATCACAGTGCCCCCTGTACCGCTCGCCCAGACGATCTTGTCGTTTACAACGCTCAAGCCGCGCAGGCTGGCAGTGGTGTTGACGGGGAGAGGCTTCCAGTCCTGGGCGGAGGCCGTAGCAAACAGGAGGAACGCGAGAGCGAGTTTCATCGCCATCAAGTTATCATGATCGATTTCTTATGTCGCTATGGTCCACCGCGCTTTGTCTGAGGCGGCTCCGGCTACGCCTGCGCGCGAGCCTGCGG
>JBAIYI010000502.1:0-1952 GCA_037915955.1 Terriglobales bacterium | reverse complement strand
CCATCCGGGGAGACGAGATCGAGAAAATCCAGACGTTGCGCCTGAGCGTAGCTTCCCGATTCATTTACAAAGTTGGCGTAGTCGGCGCCGTTGGTGAGCTCCATGCTGGTGCGCAGCATGGCGTCAGAGTTGGAAATCGCCTCAACCGCGTGCGTGATCTCTTCACCTTCATGGTCAAACTCGCGCCGGAACTGGTTCACCAGGCTGGCAGTGCGCTCCTGCTCGATCTGACGAAAGGCCTCATGTGTGCGTGCTTCAATCAGCAATGCAACGCTCCCAACGCTGGCTGAGATGCTCAGCACAACGAGAAGCAGGAGCTTGGTATTGAGCGACATCAGCGCGCTCCCTCCATCCACAACTGGTCAAGCTGCCAGCTTCCGGTGGGCGACTGCTGCCAGTTGTGCGTCAGGGGGCTGAGCCATACCGCCTGCGAGGCGTGCGCGATGGGAATCACACGGAAACTCTGCAGTGTCTTGCTTTCGAGCTCAAAGAGTTGCTCCGGTTGGTCTGCCTTCACGTTGAGGGCGGAGTGTTCGGGAAGCAGTGCCATCTCATCCATACGCGCCGCCAGCGCGACTGAGGACTCGGCGGAAGCCAGCGGCAGGCGCAAGAGTACAGCGTCGGCATTCAGTGATGCGCGTGCCTGCCTGTTGCCGGCGTGTGCTTCTCCAAACGGCTGCACGATAATTCCTGCCTCGCGGGCATCAAGAGCAATGCGTTCCGCCAGCAGTTTTGAGGTTGGATCAGAAGCATCGTAGGCGAGAGCTATGGGGGGAATGATGACGAGAGCGGCTGTTTCTGCTCGCAGCTCTTTTGCGCGCTCCATACTATTGTTTGCCGGAAGCAGAGACTCGTAGCCGGTAAGCCATTGCGGCAGGATCCCGTTCGCAGCTACCGCGCGCTTGTTCAGGATCACGTTGGTGATTGCTCCGCGATTGACCGTGTTGGCCAGGGCCTCTCGGATTCGCGGGTCGACGGGGCGGCGTCCTCTGCCTGTAGGCACATCATCCCCCTGAAGGAATGCGATGGCGAAGAGATCACTCTGCCGCGAGATCATGATGTTCTGATTCGCCTGTTCGAGGTTTCGCAACTGGTCGACGCTGAGCTCGGCCGCCGCATAAGGCCCGAGTTGGCGTTCGAGCAGCTGGTCGCGTAGCGGAACCCCCATTTGAAATTCAATCGCATCAGGAAAGGGACGGCCGCCCCAGTATTCGTCGTTGGCGGTGAGGAGCAAGCGCTCACCAGGCTGCCATTCGCTGAACTTGTACGGCCCAGTCCCGAAGAGCGTGTTCTCGGGTGTCTTTTTCGCGATGGCGAAGCGCGGCAATACCAGCAGTTCCGGCAGGTGCGGCGCCGGAGCCGTGGCATCAATCGAAATGGTCTGGCGATCCGTGGCCGAAATCTTCCACTCGCTCATGCTGCGCTGCAGGCTGGCAACGGCGTCGTTTGCGGTAAGCACTGAACCATCATGAAACTGGGCCAGCCGCAGGTGAAAATGCCATACGCGCTTGTTCGCGTCTGATTGCCAAGAAGTCGCGAGCCCCGGCCGCAATCTGCCCTGAGCGTCCATGCTGGTCAGGTTTTCGAAGATCAGAGCCATCATGCGGTCCCGTGTGGCGGGATGGTCTTCTTCGCCCAGCGGATCAAGCGTGTTCACGCGGTCGCGCAATACGATATGCGCAGTCCCGCCATAGCGCGGGCGCGAACTGGCCGGCGCGAGCGCAGCCAGTAGAAGGCTAGCGACCGCAAGCGACACTAAGCGTAAACGCTTCATATCTCCCTGTTCCCGGCGCAAGCATTACGCCGTTCACAAATTCGCTGTTCCTGCCGGCAGTCCACATGGATTGCACTGCCCCTGCGAGATCCACCGGAGTGCTCACAGGCAGGGCTTCGCGCCCGAGCACTTCTACCGCCTGCACGGCGTCTGGCCGGACGGAATCATTCGGGGAACT
>JBAIYI010000218.1:0-1595 GCA_037915955.1 Terriglobales bacterium | reverse complement strand
GATACTCCCAATCATTTCCCAAACTGCTACGCGCGACACCGGATCCAGACCTGTTGTGGGTTCGTCGAGAAAAAAGATCTTCGGCCGGTGCACCAGGCCGCGCGCAATCTCCAGGCGGCGCCTCATGCCGCCAGAAAGATTTTTGGCGGGAGCATCACTCCACTGCGTCAGGTCCACAAGTTCGAGCAGCTCTTTGATGGAAGCTTCGCGCTCGGCGGCCGGGATGCTGTAGAGCTTGGAATAAATGCTCAGGTTCTCCCAAACGGTGAGATCGCCGTCGCTGGTCATGGCCTGCGGGATCACGCCCATGCAGCGGCGGGCTTCATTCGGCTCCTTGCGCACATCATGCCCGTCAATGAATGCGTCGCCGGCGGTGATTTCCAGCAGCGTTGTCATCATGCGGATCAGCGTGGATTTGCCCGCGCCGTTCGGTCCCAGCAGCCCAAAGATCTCGCCTTCCGCCACATCGAATGAGACACCGTCCACGGCGGTGAAGTTTCCGTACCGCTTCACGATGTCGACCACTTTAATGGCTTTTGTCTCCGCCATCAGCCGCCTCCGAGCTTTGCTTTCGGCACCAGGACTTCCGCCGTCATGCCCGGCACCAGGCGCTTGTTGGAGTTATTGACGGACAGCTTCAGTGCGATGGTCTTGATGTCGCGCTTGCGCTGGTTCACATCGCGCTGCGTGGCAAAATCGGCTTCCGGCGCCTTGAAGATTACCTTGCCGTCAATGATTTCTCCCGAGGGGAGCCGCACTTTGAGCTGGTCGCCGATCCCAACATTGACCGCCTGAGTCTCCGGGATCGAGACACGCACCCAGGTATCGTTCAGGTCAGTGATGATGGCAATGGGAGTAGCGAGATTTACGACTTCGCCTTCCAGCGCGGCCCGCACCGTGACGATCCCGCTCACTGGAGCCGTGACTTTGGTATATCCCAGCCGCGTCTCGGCGGCCTCAAGCTGCGCCTTGGCGTTGAGTTGCTGGGCCTGTGTGGCCGCCACGGTACTCTGGGCGGCGTGCGCCTGGTGGGTGCGCGCCTGTGCGGTTACAAGGTCGGCTTTTGCGGCGTTCACCTGATCTTCTGCCGCTCGCACGAAGGCCTGCTGAGCTTTGAGTTGCGCTTCTGCCTGGTCGGCCTGCTGCTGTGAAGCCACACCCTGTTGTGCCAGCGCGATCGCGCGCCTTGAATCGGATTCGATTCGCTGCAGGTCGGCCTGAGCCTGGGCCAGCGTTGCCTGCGCAGCACGAAGCCGGGCCTGCGCGTTGACAACGCCGCTGCTGGTTTCTCCCGCAGTCTGCTCTTCTGTGGCACGTGTCTGTGAGACCTGATGCCGCAGGCTGGCCAGCAGGGCCTGGGCTGCCTGGCGATCAGCCGTCAGCTCCTGTGAATCAAGCACGGCGATGGTGTCGCCGGTCTTTACCTGCGTGCCTTCATCTACCGCCAGGCGCTCGATGCGTCCGGCGATCTGAGGGCTTACCACCACCTGGTTTGCGTCGATGGTGCCAATCAGCACCAGGTCAGAAGAATGATCGGTGGAAAGGAAGTAATAGATGATGGCTGCAATCAGCAGCACGCCCAGGAACATGAAGAA
>JBAIYI010000779.1:0-2001 GCA_037915955.1 Terriglobales bacterium | reverse complement strand
ACTCGCCCTGGTTGACCCTGACTATGCGAAAGAGCAACTCGTGCTCATGCTGCGCGAGTGGTACATGCATCCCAACGGACAGATCCCGGCTTATGAGTGGTCGTTTGGCGATGTGAACCCTCCGGTTCACGCCTGGGCCACGTATCAGGTTTACCTGATCGATAAAGCCCGCAACGACGGCCGGGGAGACCGACAATTTCTTGAGCGCGTTTACCACAAGCTGCTCCTGAACTTTACGTGGTGGGTCAATCGCAAAGACCCTGAAGGCATGAATGTGTTTCAAGGCGGGTTTCTCGGCTTGGATAACATCGGCGTCTTTGATCGCAGCTCCATGCTGCCTAACGGCGGCCATATCGAGCAGTCTGATGGCACGAGTTGGATGGCCATGTATTCGCTGGACATGCTGGCGATTGCGCTGGAACTTGCGGCGAGCGATCCGATCTACGAGGACGTTGCCACCAAGTTCTGGGAGCATTTCATCTATATTGCCCGCGCCATGAACCACATGGGTGATGATGGAATGTGCCTGTGGAACGAGGAGGATGGCTTTTTTTATGACATTCTCTATCTTCCCGAAGGCAAGCGGCTGCCCATGCGCGTCCGCTCCATGGTGGGTTTGATTCCCCTATTTGCGGTGCAGACCCTTGAACCCGAGTTGCTGGACACCATGCCCGTTTTCAAAATGCGTCTGGAGTGGTTCATCCTGAACCGCAAAGACCTTATGGGCCACATGGCGTGCATGCATACTGCCGGGCACAAGGAGCGCCGGCTTTTTGCCATTGTTAATCGTCAGCAGCTTACCCGCATCCTCGAACTCATGCTGGATGAAAACGAGTTCTTCTCGCCGCACGGCGTGCGGGCGCTCTCGCGTTACCACAAGGACCATCCCTACTCGCTGGAGTTCGACGGCGAAACCCACTCGGTTGACTACGAACCGGCTGAATCGACTTCCAGCCTTTTCGGCGGCAATTCCAACTGGCGCGGTCCAATCTGGTTCCCTGTGAACTACCTGCTGGTGCACGCGCTGCGACGTTTTCACGATTATTACGGCGAGTCATTGAAGGTGGAGTGTCCCAAGGGCTCAGGCCACTTCATGAACCTTGATGAAGTGGCGGATGAGCTCTCACGCCGGCTGGTGAGCACATTTGAACGCAATCAGCAGGGACGCCGGCCCGTGTTGGGAAATCGCGAGAAATTCCAGAGCGATCCCCACTGGCGCGACTACGTTCCTTTCCATGAATACTTCCACGGCGATACGGGTGCGGGCGTGGGGGCAAGCCACCAGACGGGGTGGACCGCACTGGCTGCCAGCATGATCTGGGAATTGCACCTGAACCGGCAGCAGGGGATTTCCGCGGCGGTGCGTGCAGCCACGTGATCGTCGCCCAGGTTGGCGGCTCCAGCTCGCGATTGAGCCAAATTCATGAGGGTGCTAGCATCGCTGCATGACACGCGAAGCTGTAATCGTCGACGCAATACGCACACCGCTTGGCCGCCGGGATGGAATGCTCAAAGAATGGCATCCGGTGGACCTGCTGGCGCAGGTTCTTTCCGGCCTGATCAAACGCAACCAGCTCGATCCCGCCATGATCGATGACGTAATTGGCGGCTGCGTGATGCAGGTGGGGGAGCAGGGCGTGAACGTGACGCGCAACGCCGTGCTCGCGGCCGGCTTTCCTGAATCGGTTCCGGCCACTACGGTTGACCGGCAGTGCGGTTCCAGCCAGCAGGCCATTCACTTTGCCGCTCAGGGTGTGCTTGCGGGCAGCTATGACGTGGCAATTGCCTGCGGGGTTGAAAGCATGACGCGCATTCCCATGGGCGCATCCGCGCAGGGCCCGGGAAGGCCGTTTGGCGCGGCTATGCTTCGTCGGTACAACAACTCAAGTTTCAACCAGGGAATCAGCGCCGAGATGATGGCAGAAAAATGGAAGCTGGGCCGGCGCTGTCTGGACGAATACAGCCTGGAAAGTCATCGTCGCGCGGCACGGGCGACGGAAC
>JBAIYI010000151.1:0-3325 GCA_037915955.1 Terriglobales bacterium | reverse complement strand
ATGAGATTCACCCAACCGCTCGGCGGCTTGTCTGAAATCTACTCCTTCGAGCGCCTCGCTCAGGGATGGGCCATGCCAGGCGTCTCCTGCGTATGCGCGATGGAGCGTATCGGCGAGATGGTGGAGTTCGTTCATGGTTTCTGGGTCGGGCGAATCACGATTTCGCTGGCAAATGATTCGGGCGCTTGCGTAACGAGCATCCCTACCACATGCGCGACATCGCTCGGTTTGAGCATTTTAGTCGCATCTTTGCCCACGTGCGGAGAAAGATCGGTGAGCGTCGATCCGGGGCAGACGACGGAGACGCGGATGTTGTCATTGCGCAATTCCTCCGCAACCGAGTACGACAGCCCATTTAGTCCCCATTTCGACGCCGCGTAGGCTGCTCCCTTCGGGAGGGCGTTCTTGGAGGCAATCGAAGAGATGTTGATTATGTGGCCGTATTTCCGCCGGATCATGATCGGGGCGAAGCTGCGAATGCAGTAGTAGGCGCCGCGCAAGTTGGTAAACAACACCGCATCCCAGTCGTCAGGTTCCATCTCATGCAGTTTGGGACCAAAGCACCCAATGCCCGCGTTGTTCACAAGAATGTCTACCCGGCTATACTCCTTGTCCACAAATTGCGCCAGTTCCTCGATGTCCTTCTGCTTGATGACATCGGCGGTGTATGTGACGCACTCGCGGCCCCCAGCCCGGATTTCCTTGGCCACTTGCTCCAGTTTTTTAAGGTCGCGTCCAACCAGCACTGTAGTTGCTCCCAAACGCGCGAGGTGCTGGGCAATGGCAGCGCCGATTCCACGGCTGGCACCTGTTATGACGGCCACTTGGCCCTTCAGTCCGGTGACCGGTTCGCTTGGCATCTACCCCTCCAGTGGTACGGAATTTACAAGAACCTGAGCTGAATTACGCATCCAGCAAAGCGGGCCCGCGCATCTTATTGACTGGTATCATCAAATTGGTGACTACGGTGAATTACGACGCTTGCCTTAGAGCGTACCGCATCCCTATAATCCTCGTCTCCATGTTTCATCGGAACCCTACGCGGCTCTCTGGAGTCTGATGTCGTGGAGTGCAATGATGCCGTACGGCGGCAAGTTACAGAATCCGATAGATTGACGCCAATTGATGTCGCAGAAACGCCTCAAGCTTGAAGGAGCCAGAGAATGAAGAAGTCGCTCATCACCATGTTGCTTGTCCTCGCAGTTGCAGCTTGCGCCCTTGCGCAGCAGGCCCCTGCGGCCGGGCAGCAGGCTGCACCAGCGCAGCAGAAGAAGGAAATCAAAGATCCGGCCGAATATAACGCCTACATGGCGGCCGTGAATACCCAGGACCCAAACGCAAAGGCTGCGGCTCTGGAGTCGTTCCTGACGACGTATCCCAACAGCGTTATCAAGGAAGACGCGCTGGAACTGCTGATGAAGACTTACCAGCAGGCAGGCAATATCCAGAAAATGCAGGAAACCGGACAGAAACTCCTGCAGGTTAATCCGAACAACCTTACCGCTCTGGCCCTTCTGGCATACCTGGACCGGATCCAGGCCCTCCAGGGAAGTCCTAACGCCACCCAATTGCTTGCACAAGGCGCTGAATACGGTCAGCGCGGCCTGCAGCAGCTTCAGACGGCCCCAAAGCCCGAGGGCTACGCGGACGCCGATTGGGCAAAGATGAAGGATAGCTTCAAAGCAATCTTCTCGGCTGCCGTGGGTACGAATGCACTGCAGAACAAGAACTATCAGGAAGCCGTTCCCAATCTTCTGGAAGCTGTAAAGGCAAATCCGAACGATTTCATCACCGTGTACCAGCTGGCAGTCGCCTATCTTGAACAGAAGCCCCCGGTTGTAGACGGCCTATTCTGGGGCGCCCGTTCCGTAGCGCTGGCCCAGCAGCAGAGTCCGCAAGCCGCGGCTCAGTTCCAGAAGTACATCCGTAGCAAGTACATCCGCTACCACGGCGGCGAAGAAGGCTTTAACGAATTGCTGCAGTCGGCGCAGAACACTCCGACGATACCGCAGGGCTTCACCGTCGCACCCGCCCCGTCGCCGGCCGAGCAGGCAGCCGATATGCTGAAGCAAAAGGATCCCACCAAGATGGGCTTCGGCGAGTGGGTGTTCATCCTTACTTCCGGCAATCAGCAGGCCGCCGACACGGTCTTCAACGCGATCAAGGGCAAGAAGCTCCAGATGCAGGGACGCGTGATCAATGCCACCGCCAAGCAACTGCAGATCGCGGCGACAGAAGATGCAATCCAGGCCAATACACCGGAAATTACCTTGAACATGACTGCCGCAATTCCCGCGAAAATGATGCCGAAAGCTGGGCAGACGCTGGAGTTTGAAGGCACGCCCGACAGCTACACCCCGAATCCGTTCATGATGACCATGACGGACGGCACGCTCTTGACGAAGGCGCCCGCGACGCCCGCCAAGAAGCCTGCCGCAGGGCATCCGACGACCACAAAGAAGAAGCCGACCCAGTAGTCGATTTACAAGCGAGAACAGGGCGACCCTGAAGGGTCGCCCTAATTTCTGCAGCAAAAAGGGCAGCCATCGGCTGCCCTTGAAATATAAGCGATCGAGTTTATCGTGCGGCCTTCTTCTCGGCGAGTAGTGGCATGATCGGTTTTGCGCTGCGCGGAGGCCGGCGCGCGCCGCCACGGATGGAGCGGACGTCCAACTTCAATTCTGCAATCGTGCGTGAAAGAGTATTGCGGTGCATGCCGAGCTGGCGGGCAGCTTTGCACTGGTTGCCGTTGTTTTCCTGCAGGACAGTGAGTATGAAACGCTTCTTGAATTCGCGGACAGCCTCAGAGTACAGGATTCCGCTTTTGTACATTTGCAGTATGAGTGCTTCTAACTGGTCTTTCACCGTGCCCCCTTCTCTCACTGCTGCCTGCACGCTGTCTTTTCGGACGGGAAGTTAGTGGCTACTGCTTCTTCTCGTCTGCAGTGGCAGGTTTCTGGTTGTTAGCGGGTGCGGACTGACTGCCCTCGTGGAATTCACGGACTGCCTGCACTCCGCGTCGGAATCCCTCCCGTAGATCGTACGGGGCTACCCAGGCGGCTGCGCGACCGACCACGAGAAAATACGTACCAAGCTGCGATTCGGCCAACACCTTCGATCCGGGTCCGAATGCGGCCATCGCCATGACGAGAACGGTGACGATAATGGCGCCCCTAAGCAGTCCGAACGCCGCACCCAGCACGCGATCAAACCACCGCAGGCCCGCTTCCTTCATGGCCCACCGGGCAATGCGTCCCGCGATACCCGCCAGGACCACAATCGCCAGGAAAATAACGAAAAACGATACCGCGTCCGCCACCCACTC
>JBAIYI010000608.1:0-2388 GCA_037915955.1 Terriglobales bacterium | reverse complement strand
AGTCATTCCCGGTGGTGCCGAGGGAAGCTTCGCACAAACCGAAGCTCGTGCTCATGATGGGCGCTACGTTGTTGTCAACGATGTACTGCGCGGAAAGATCTACGCCGTCCGTCGACACCGTGGATTGTGAGATGACCAGTTTGATCGCCGCGCCCTTTGCCACCGCGCCTGCCCACTCCACATCCAGGTCGGCTTCCATCTCTTCGCCGCCGCCCAGGTTGCCGGGGTCGGGCCCGTTGTTGATGAAGACCGGATCGTTCGCCGGAAGGCCGAAGAAGCTGCGGAAGAACTGAACATCGGCAAGGTTGATGTCCGTGCGGCCGACAATTGCGATCGTCTGCCCAGTTCCGTCAATTGCAGGAGCGCCGTTATACAGCGTGTTCACGTTGTAGATCAGCGAGAAATCGGCTGGAGAGATAAAGTGGGCGCCATTCGCCGCGGTGAAATCAGGCGCAAGCTGCGTTCCGGTGCTGTTGGGCTGCTTGGGAAAATCGTTCAGTGAAACCACTCCGTTTACCAGGCCTGTAAGCGCTCTCGGGATGCTCGGGTCTGTGGCATTGGCGTGGTGCATCTTGCCGTTCACGCTGAACTGGTGAATCTGCGTCTGGAAGGCGCGTTGCACTTTTTGCGCGTCGCCGCTGAAATTGATCCATAGCCGTCCGGCTCCTACGCTATCGATGGTGAAGCCGAATTTTTTCAGCCAGTTCGTTGCGTCGGCAATGTCCTGGTCCGTAGGCCCAAATCGCAGGCCGAAATCGGTGGGCGTTAGCCATTTGTGAAAGCTGGGTGAATGCGGGTTCTGCTGGTCAGCCAGGAACTGCTGCAGCGCTGCTTGCGCATCCGGCCGGACTCCCAGCGAGAGCACCATCCTCTGCATCGGCAGGGTTGGGCTGGCGGAGCCGCGATCGTTTTCAGCGCTCGCGAGTGGGTGGGTGTTCCCGTGTAACGTGACCCGGTCTGCATCATTGATCACCCGCTGGGCCTGCGCGCCAAGCGAGAAGGTAGCAATCATTGCCAGGAGCAGTACGCCCAGATAGCAACGTGTACGCAAGGTATGGCTGTACATTGAACGCCCTCTTTACGGTTCTCAGAGATTTCAGAAATACAAAGAGAGGCAAGGCCGATCAGACCGGAAGGGGTGAGGAAGACTTTCACCTCGTCTGAAGGGATCCGGAAGCAACACGTCAACCGCCAATTAATCTGAATCGGGGCAATTAGGGATGGGTTAAAGCATCATTAGAATTTCTAATATTGTCGTCCCACGAAGAAAATGTCTGCTGCGCGGCTCTGAACAATCCCCATCGCGAGAGACAAAAATGAGAGAGACTTCATTCACGAGGCATTGCTTCGCTTCGCGAAAAGCCCGCCGTTAGTCCCGCGAGTCCAAGGATGGCAAGGCCAGCTCCGGTGATTGCGATTGCCCGCGGAAGCGAGTCGTGACTCCAGGTCTGAAGCAGGACTCCGGTTGGAAACAGCGTAGCGCCAAGCAGAATGCTCATGGAGAGCAGATATGTCAGCCGCTCAGAGAACGCGACTCGATCAGCGGCGATTCCCAGAATTACCAGCAGCAAAGCCAGTCCAACCCAGTGCCCATGCACATCTACCTGGCGATCATATCGATATTTTGCTTCGCGGTATTGGAGCAGAGAACTTTCCACTGCTGCCGTATCGCGCTGGGCCGCTGCACTGAAGCTGGACGCGAGTGACGCGCCGATCGCATCCAGCGCCTGATGCTCGGCGAAAACGGCATACCAAAGTCCGTATGTCATGCCCACACATGCCAATGCGATGCCGCCCGCAATGAGCAAGCGCTTCGATCTGTTCCTCGCGCCAGTATCTGTGACCTTCGCGGCCAAACCGCCGCCGACAGCAAGACCCGCATCGAGCTCACCGGTGTAGCGCAGGATTCCAATCCACATCGCCAGCATGGCAATGATGACCAGCAGGCCGCCGATGTCCGCCACGCCCCCGGCCAGCAGGCCATATTTGAGTTCAAGAAGCACGCAGATCGGCAGCAGCGCGGAGCCGGCCAGCAGCACCAGAGCCCAGCGCTTCTTCCAGCCATCGCTGAGGCTCACGTACGGCTGGAAAAACCCGAGGATCATCGCCAGGATTCCAAATTCGATCACATGCGCATGCGCGGCGATGTTCACTGCCTTCTCACCCTGCAGCTGGCCGTATCCTGCCAGCGCCTGGTTCACCCCTGCACTGTTCTGGGTCGTTGCGGAAGAACTCATGCCTGAGAGCAGGTTGTAATCCCGGGCCTCATGCTGGTAAAGGTACGCAGCGGCGTAATAAGCGCCATGAGCAAAGCCCAGCAACACCAACAGCACGCCGCCCGTGAGCAGCGCGCGGCCTGCAGCGCTCCTCGCGTTGAGCAGATCATCC
>JBAIYI010000790.1:0-2469 GCA_037915955.1 Terriglobales bacterium | reverse complement strand
CACATCCCGAAGTTACCGGCCGAGCCGGCCCGTACGGTACGCCACGAACCGGAGCGTCCGGAATGGGTACTTATGGTGGAGGCAGGCCCGGAAGGGGCGCTTACTCTTCAGGCTCACCGCGCTCCGGTGGAGCTGCTACAGGAATGAGACCGGGCACTCCACGCGCAGGGGGCCCGGCTGCAGGCCAACCCCGGCGCGATCTCTATGCAGACCGCAGCGGGCAGATCTATTCCCACCAGAACAATGGCTGGTATCGCAGTGACGGGCGCAACTGGGAGCGAGTGCAACCCAGGATCACTAATCCTTCTTCTCCTCAAGGAAGAGTGCAAGTGCCCGGACGATCGCGGATAGGAGAATTGGAGGGCAATCGCCAGGCAAGAATCCAGGGACAGCAACGAGTAGACCAGTACCGCGGCATGCCTCCGGCGCAGCGGACGTATAGCCCTCCGCCGCGGATGTCGGCGCCATCAGCGCCACGCGGAGGATTCAGCGGACAACCACGAATGTCATCGCCTGCGCCTCGCGGAGGATTTGGAGGCGCACCGAGAGTTGGCGGCGGTACAACGCACGGTGGTGGCGCTCCCAGGATGGGTGGCGGCGCACCGCGAGGAGGCAGCGCGCCACGAGGTGGCGGCGGTGGCGGAAGGCCGAGATGAAAATGCCGAAGTATGAGGGTTACCATTCGCCGGGCGCGCGTTCACGCCGGATGCAACGCGATTGAGCTAGCTTTGCTTCAACGGCAGAAATACGGAGAAGCAACTGCCGCGTTTCGCGTTGCCGGCTCTGGTCACAAACCGGAGGAGCCCATGTTGCTGACGTACGAGCCGGTGCGACACCCATAAGCCGAGGCCCGTTCCCTTACCCTTTTTGGTGGTAAAGAGCGGCTGAAATATTTTCTTCCGGTCCTTCTCCGGTATGCCGGGACCGTTATCGGCAAACATGATCTGAACGCCGCGAATGTCTCGCCCGTTCGCGCGCTTTGAGACTGAGGTACTGATCGCAAGCTTTCCGCTCTCACGCGGCGCAGCATCAAGAGCATTGAGCACAAGATTGGTAAATACTTCGCGAACCGCCCCCTCGTTCGCCTCTATCCTGCCCTTGAACTCATAGCGGCGCTCGATGGCAATTCCCTGGTAATTCGTTCTCGCCGCGCAAGCAGCAAGCACTTCATCCAGAACGGCTGTAACAGAGAACTGCACCGGAGTGTCCTGCCGCACCAATGCCAGTGTCTGTCGCGACGCTTCAAAGGCGCGCGCCAACTCGCGTTGCGCGGTGGCGATCCACTCGCGCGGTTTCGGCTGGAGGCTGGGATCATGTTCGAGCAGGAACAACGAATTGCCGATCCCCTGGAGCGCGTTCCTCACCTCGTGGATGACGCTGGCAGAAATCAGGCCGAGTTCCGCGAGCGTGCGCTTCTGTTCGTCGTGGTGTGCAATCCGAGGCATCACTACACCCCTCTCACACTCCACTCACCTCAAACGGCCAAGGCAGGTCGGCATGAGCGGTTATTTATGGGATGATGCGGGGATGCGCCAAGTTGCGCCATTCGGTGGCTGCAACTCCGGTTTGCTTGCGCGTCGAGAGGAACAACAGCCGAGGTCTGAAGCAAGATCAGTGTTGCCTCAGGAGAGTGATCCTGATGTTCTCAGTCACGCCGCTTTGGAACCTTAAAGCCCAATGCGATGTCGGCAAGTTCCAGAAATCGGGCGCCTCTTGCCGGAGCCAAGTTGCCGCCGGGTCGAAAGGCGCGATCGCCGTCGGGGCCGCGGAGCGCCAGCCGCGGTGAGACCCAGAGGTCAGCAGATTTCTTTCGCCGGGTTGGAACAGGTTTGCGCCCGAGAATTGTTCACGGTTCGGAATATGTGGCAGGACGACAACTCTGATTATCCTTGCAACTTGATTTCCGCTCGTATCGTGAACGTGGGCAAAGGCTTTGCCCTGCCGTGACCAACTCACCCGAGGCGTCCTGGTGTAAAAACCTCCACTGCGCTGATCGTTTTTACGTCGGCTAGAGCACCGCTACAGGAGAAAGCCCCAAAACACCAGGGAAGGATCCACTCTCCGTGTGGCATCCGCTTCTATATTGGCCCGCATCATACTTCGCGGTCTGTTGTACATCAGGGCTAATGGCAACGATCCTCTCCGTTGATGATGAACTCAATCCGCTGATCCTGCGCAAGATGCTGCTGGAGAAGGCTGGATATCGCGTGCTCAGCGCCTCTTCCGGCGCCGAGGCGTTGCGCCTGTTCGAGTTCGAAACGCCGGACTTGGTTTTAACGGATCAAGTGATGCAGGGGATGACTGGTGTGGAATTGGCCCAAGCCATCAAGGCTCGCAATACTGAAGTGCCTGTCATCATTATTTCCGGGTTAAATGACATTCCGGCGGGTGCGGCCGTCGCGGACCTGTTCCTGAGCAAACTGGACGGCGCAAGCAAACTGCTGCAGAACATCGCCATGGTGCTTGCAC
>JBAIYI010000019.1:0-8984 GCA_037915955.1 Terriglobales bacterium | reverse complement strand
AATGCGGTGTGGAATTTCCCTTGGGCAGAAAACCTGTGAGCTTTACTTGCCGTACCGCTCCTTTATTCTACAACGTCTTGAATCAGCTTGTCTTATCACGCCGTACCGTGTATTTGCGAATCTCCAGACCTGCCTTTGTCAGCGCGACCTGACCATCCGCCCAATCATGCCAGTTCCAGTTTGGCACCGATTTCTCATTAAAGTTTTGCGCCTGGGATGGATCCAGCTCTCGTCTGTGTAGGATGAGCGCGCTACAGGAGGTTGCAATGCAACTGAACTCCTTCCCAGTTTCTGGGTTGTCGCATTCAAGCAGCAAAACATGGAAGCTTACTGTGCTCGCGGTGACAATGAGCATTCTGCTAACAACGGCCGCCCGCGGACAGGCTGCATCGCCCGCTTCCGTGTCGCCATCTTCCGGTAGCGGTTCCGCGCAGCTGTTTACCGCCACTTACAGTGACGCCAACGGGGGCGGTGATGTCGCGGAAGGAATTCTGAACATCATGGCCAACGTGGTCCCCGGCACGAGCGGATGGTCGGCGCATGAATGCCTGCTGCGCTATGACATCTCCACAAATGCAATCTGGCTGGTGCCGGACGCGGGTGGCGTGTGGTCAGGCCCGATCACCGCCGGAAGCTCCAGCACGCTGAGCAACTCACAATGCAGTGTGCTGGCATCTGGCTCCTCCGCCCAGATTTCCGGAAATTCTGTGATCGTGAAATTTCTGGTCACATTCACGGCCACGTTCGTCGGCGCCAGGCAGCTGTATATGCAGGCAGAGGACATCCGCGGAAACTGGAGCCTCAACTACCAGCAGCAGTTCGGCAGTTTCTCAGTGACGGCTACGGCTTCACCTCTCACGTTGTGGCCCACCTCCGGCAGTGGAACCAGCCAGGGTTTCTCCGCAACGTTCTACCACCCGAACGGAGGTACTCACGTACAAGAAGCGGATCTGTACATCATGAGCGGCATCGCTCCCGGAAGCGTCGGAGGCTGGTCAGCCAATGAATGCATCTTTCAATTTGAAGCCACTACAGGCAATATCTGGCAGGTAATTGACGCCGGCGGCTCGTATCAGGGGCCGATTAGCGCCGGAAGTTCCAGCGAACTCCAGAATTCACAGTGCACGATCTTTGCCGCTGGGTCGTCAGCACAAGTATCGGGCAACACAGTGAAGGTGAACTTCTCTGTGAACTTTACTGGAGCTAATTTCGTGGGCACCAAGCAAATTTACCTTGGTGCGGAAGATACGCTGGGTAATTGGGCCACCAACTATCAGCAGCTCTTCGGAACGTGGTCCATCCCCGCCGGTCAAAGCAATGGACCGCCCAGCATTCCCAATTCGTTTACGGCGCCGGCTCCGTCACTCACTTGTGACAACATCGCGGGCACCTGGGTTGAAGCGGACTCTTTCGGCAACTCGGTCGGATGGAGCCTCAGCCAAACCGGTACCAGCGTGTCTGGCTCGCTTTCCTTTGACGACTATCGCGATTTCGGATTCGGCCTGCAGTATTGCGGCACCATCACATATACAGCCAGTGGATTTCTGAGCGGCAATACATTCTCGCTCTCCGCCTCGAATCCGGTGCCCGCAATCGATAGTTGCGGGCTTCCGGTGGCCTCATCCTCCACCGATTCCGTAACTCTCTCCGGGAATGCATGCGGCTCGGGTACAGCCACTTTCACTATCTCCGGCGGTGGAGGCGGCACGCAGGCCATGGCCAAAACCCGTGTGAGCACTGCCTTGAACCCCCTCGCCACTCCGCAGCAGACAACCGGTTCTTCCACATGGACCACACTGACGCCGCGACTCACCGTTCAGTACGCTTCTTATATTCCGGTGGATAACATTCACGGCCCCACACCCTGCTTCTACAACCTGCCTTTCCAGGGTCTAGTGCCGATCATCCAGCTCTACAAAGGAGATGCCAACCGCGGCACCTACCGGACCACGCAGTCGATCTTCGTGGTGCCGGACAAGCAGGTAAATGACAACTTCTTCCCGAACGCGGGGCCTACTCGCAACTATGGTTTTGGCTCACCGTCGAATGGCTCAACCTTGTCCTCTCAACCCACGGGCGACATCTACAACGGGCCCTATACCGGAGCAGACGAAGACAACGTACAGTTCGATTGCTTCCTGTGGAATGACCGCGGCAAGGCGGACCTGAGTACCATGCAGGGCCACAGTGTAACCTTCCCCACCAGCAACCAGGCGCAGGTAAACCTCAACGGTCTAGGGCAGGACCCGCTGGAACCAAAAATCGGCGGTATCAAGTGGAACGCGACGGTCACGCTGAATGATGCGAATCCGAACCAGCCGACCGCGCAGGTAAGTATCACTCACACCTGTTATCCGGCACACATCGTTAAAGTGAATGGCACCACCATTTACAGTTATCAGCCCGGGGTAAACAACACGGCGTACCTGTTGTCTTGCCTCACTCTACTTCCCCAGATCAACGCCTCAACCGGGGCTGTAACGGTTGCAAACCACTGAAGCGGTGAACCGAGAACCAGCACACGAAAGGAGATAAAACCATGGTCAACAAAGCTTTGAAAATCATGTGGATCATACTGCTGGCTTCGGCCGCCTGCGCCGCTCAGCAGAACAGCGTTGAACAGCTCTTCCAGAGGATTCTCTCGAACAGCAGTGGTCCGATGCCGTCGACTGAAGAACTCTTCACCACCGTCAACGAAGTAAGCGTGGCGGCCATGCCAGCGGCCCAGTTGCAACGGACACTTCTGCTGGGCCGGCAGTGCCTGCAGTCATCGCGAGCGGAGGTCCGCCAGGCCGGAATGGTGCTCTTTATCTCCACGGTGACCAGGGGAGACAGCGCGCGCTTTCTTGAGGGATACGCGGATGATCTGGGCAGCCTGCTTGCCGGCCCAGAGGGAGCAATCTCGCTGCGGCACGCGTCTCTGTACGTGCTGGGAAGCATGAAACCTCAACTTCCACCCAAAGCGGTTGCCCACCTGAGTGCGCACCTTGAGGACAACCGCAACTCAGATGAAGAGGCCCTGACCATCGCCGCTTCCCTGATCGACGCATCGCCGTCAGATTCCGTCACAGTGCAACGGGCATTGCGAGTGGTGGCCAGGCGCGCGCAGCCTGGCCTGACAGCCGGAGTACTGCGGCAACTGGGTTTGAGCAAGAGCAAGGCGCCTGAGGCTCTGGATTTTGTGGCGACCAGTCTCCAGGATTCGGATGTCCACATACGGGCATCCGCAGTCGATGCTGCCTCCAGAATGGATAAGTACACGCGACAGCGATTTGCAGCGCGTCTGCAGCAGATCGCCTCCGATCCCTCAGAACCGGAACATACGCGCGACCAGGCAAAGACCGCTCTACAGCCCTGAACGAAGCCGGCGTGCGGGAATCAGCAGGTTACCGGTTCCCGCACGCCCTTACACTTCAGTCACCAACCCCTCCCGCGAATCAGAAAATTCATGTAACCTTATTGCCGGTCTCACGATCAATATCAGGTGATTCCGATCCAAACCACTGAGGGAGATTCATGAAACGTTTCGTACTGGTCCTGTTCGCCTTTTTCGCCATCGGCGCTTTCGCCGCTGACACCACCGTGAGCGGCTACCTGGTTGACCTGTCCTGCGCCGCGGAAGACGGGCAGAAGGCCGATTTCGGCGTAAAGCACAAGAAGAGCTGCCTGGAAATGGACGAATGCGCCAAGAGCGGTTACGGCGTTCTCACCAGCGACAAGAAGGTCGTGAAGTTCGATAAAGCCGGCAACGAGCAGGCCAAGAAATTCATCGCCGACCTGAAAAAAGCCGCCGACATCAAGGTCAACGTCACCGGTTCCGTAAGCGGCGACACCATGACCGTCAGCAAGATCGCCCTGCAGTAACTGAAATTCTCCTCTCAACGAAAGCTGCCGTGGCTCCGGCCCGGCAGCTTTTGTTTTCTGGCTAATCAGTACAAAACCACAAAACGCCAGATCTGGCCAAAGACATCCCTTTGCTGCCGTTCCCTGCTCTTACGTGTCGGTGACGCACGCCATTGAAAGCGAGATTCCCGGACGCCTTGACCGCCTGCCCTGGAGCGGCTGGCACTGGCGCATCGTCATTGCTCTCGGAATCACATGGGTTCTGGATGGTTTAGAAGTGACGCTCGCCGGCGCCATTGGCGGCGTGCTGAAGCGCCCTGACGCCCTCGGCCTGAGCGACGCGCAGGTCGGCGCCAGCGCCACGTTCTATCTGGCAGGTGCAGTCATCGGAGCGCTTGCATTCGGCTACGCGACGGACCGGCTTGGCCGCAAAAAACTCTTCACCGTCACGCTATTGCTTTATCTCACCGCCACGGCGCTCACCGCGTTCTCCTGGAACTTCTTCTCTTATGCGCTTTTCCGCGCATTAACCGGTGCAGGGATCGGCGGTGAGTACTCAGCCATCAATTCGGCAATTGACGAGTTGATCCCCGCGCGTGTGCGCGGGCGGGTCGACCTCATCATCAATGCCAGCTTCTGGATTGGAGCAGCCATTGGCGCCGCTGCCACCATCGGACTGCTCGATACCGGCATTTTGCCCATCGGCATGGGATGGCGGTTTGCCTTTGGAATTGGCGCTGTGCTCGGCCTGATCATTATCTTCCTGCGCCATGCCGTCCCGGAGAGCCCGCGCTGGCTGATGATCCACGGCCGGAATGATGAAGCGGAAGAAATCGTGAAGGGCGTGGAGAAGAAAATTGAGGGCCATGTGCTCCCACCGCCCGACCCGCAGTGCAAGATCATCATCCATCCGCGCACGCACACTCCGCTGAGCGAGATTTGGCACACAATTGCGGTCGAGCACCGCAAGCGCTCGCTTCTAGGCTTCACACTCATGGCCTCACAGGCCTTTTTCTACAACGCAATCTTCTTTACCTACGCGCTGGTGCTGGTCACCTTCTACGGACTGCCGGAACAGAAGGTCGGGCTGTACCTGTTTCCGTTTGCGCTGGGGAATTTTGCCGGACCGTTGCTGCTGGGGCACCTGTTCGATTCCATCGGTCGCAAGAAGATGATCACGATCACCTATGCGCTTTCCGGCGTTCTGCTGGCGATCAGTGGATGGATGTTCCAGCAAGGCATGCTCACCGCGATGACGCAGGCGATTGCATGGTCGGTGATTTTTTTCGTGGCGTCTTCAGCCGCGAGCTCGGCGTATCTCACCGTGAGTGAGATCTTCCCTCTTGAAGTTCGTGGGCTCGCGATCGCTCTCTTTTATGCGATAGGCACTCTGGTCGGAGGCGTAGCGGCACCGTACATGTTTGGCCTGCTGATCCAGTCGAGGTCGGCAACCAACCTCTTTTATGGCTATCTTGCCGGAGCCGCATTCATGATTGCCGCCGCAGTGGTTGAAGCGCTGATCGGCGTCAAGGCCGAGCGCACGGCGCTGGAGTCAATCAGCAATCCGCTTTCAGCCGCCAAAGAGATAGCGCTTCCACCTCCAAAGGTGGCGTAAGCGCTTTGAGTTCTGCTACCTTGGATGGTTTGATCTGAGCGGGCCTCCCCCACCGGCAAGCCTTCCCGCTCCGCAAAATAACTTCATTCCAAGGAAGAGAGCCTTTATGCCCGTATTCAAGTTCAAGGGTGTGGACTTTATCGAGTTCGATGGGCTGCTGACGGAAGACGAAAAGCTGGTTCGCGATACCGCGCGGCGCTTTGTGGAAGAAAACGTTGTCCCCATCATCGAGCAGTGCAACCGCGATGGCCGTTTCCCCCGCGAACTGGTGAGGCCTCTGGCTGAGCTCGGCTTCTTTGGACCCAACCTGAAGGGCTATGGCTGCGCAGGCATGTCAAACATCGATTATGGGCTCATCATGCAGGAGCTGGAGCGCGGTGACAGCGGCATCCGTTCCTTCTGCAGCGTGCAGTCTTCGCTGGTGATGTATCCCATACACGCCTATGGCAGCGAAGAACAGAAGCAGAAGTGGCTGCCTGCGCTGGCCGCGGGAGAGAAGATCGGCTGTTTCGGACTCACCGAGCCGGATTTCGGATCTAATCCAAGCGGCATGCGCACGCGTGCGAAGAAGGTCGGCAATGAGTACGTGCTGAACGGAGAGAAGATGTGGATCACCTCCGGAACCGTGGCGGACGTTGCGGTGGTCTGGGCCAAGTCAGAGGCGCACAACAATCGCATTCGCGGATTTCTGGTGGAAACTGACCGGCCCGGCTTCAAGGCCGATGACGTGCATGGCAAATGGTCGCTGCGCGCCTCGGTGACCTCGGGGTTGTCGCTTCAAGACGTGAAGATCCCGGAGGAAAACATGCTCCCCGGCGCTGACGGCCTGAAAGGCCCGCTGGGGTGCCTGAATCAGGCGCGCTATGGCATCAGCTGGGGCGCGATTGGCGCGGCCATGTCCTGTTACGACACGGCGCTGCAATATTCCAAGGTGCGCAAGCAGTTCCGCGACCAGCCGATTGCATCTCACCAGCTTGTGCAGGAGAAGCTGGTCTGGATGATCAGTGAGATCACCAAAGCCCAGCTCCTGGCCCTGCAAGTGGGGCGGCTTAAGGACGCGGGCACCGTCGGACACCAGCACATTTCCATGGCGAAGCGAAACAACGTGTGGATGGCGCTGGAGTGTGCGCGCATGGCCCGCGACATCCTGGGCGGCAATGGCATCGCCGATGATTACCCGGTGATGCGCCACATGATGAACCTGGAATCGGTTAAGACCTATGAAGGCACACACGATATCCATGCGCTGATCATCGGAGAGAGCATTACTGGAATCAGCAGCTTCTGATCCGCACCAGCAGAGGCAGCAATAAACGCGTAGAATTTCAGTCCTCACATGGAGGTGGTTATGGCGACGCAGGTGGCCAACAAGCAGATTGAAAACCTGGAAGGCACCATGGAGTTCGAGCTGGCACTGGAATTCGTACGTGTGGTGGAAGAAGCCGCCATTGCCTCCGCCCACCAGATGGGAACCGGCGATCGCCACACTGCTGACCATGTCGCCACGGAAGCCATGCGCACCACCATGGACAAAGTTCCCATGCGTGGCACTATCGTGATCGGCGAAGGCGAACGTGATGAAGCGCCGATGCTCTATATCGGCGAAAAGGTCGGCTTTGGCTGGAAGGATGGAGCGAAGTTCCCTGAAGTTGACATCGCGGTAGATCCGTTGGAAGGCACCAACCTGTGCGCCACCGGTGCGCCCGGCGCGATTACCGTGCTTGCGGCGTCAGAAAAAGGTGGCCTGCTGAACGCCCCTGACTGCTATATGGAAAAGCTGGTTGTGGGGCCTTCATGCAAGGGCGTGGTGGATTTGGACGCGCCAGTGGCAGAAAACTTGAAGGCAATCGCGCGCAGGCTCAGCCGCGATGTTGCCGACCTTGTGGTCGTGGTACTCGATCGCCCGCGGCACGAGAAGCTCATTGCCGATATCCGCAAAGCCGGCGCACGCATCCGCCTGATCACAGACGGCGATCTTTCTGCCGGCATCGCGGCAGCCGTGATCGGAACCGGGGTCCATGCTGTGATGGGGAGCGGCGGAGCGCCGGAAGGTGTGATCACCGCAGCGGCCATGCGCTGCCTGAATGGAGAAATTCTGGGCCGCCTCATCATCAACACGCCGGAACTGGAAGAACGCGTGAAGAAGATGGGAATCACCGACAAGAACAAGGTTTATACGGCGAAAGATCTTGCGCCCGGCAAGCATCTGATCTTCGCCGCTACCGGCGTGACGGATGGAGCCTTGATGAAGGGCGTCCGCTTCTTCGGTGAAGGCACGCGAACTTCGTCCATCGTGATGACGCGCAAGAGCGGCAAGGTGAGATTTGTGGAGAGCATCCACCTGGCTAACCGGCCTGACGTCAAAGTGCGTTTCGCGTAAGCGCAGTTATTTTCCGGCGCTATCGCCCGCGAGCAGCGCCCGATAAATCCCGGCCATTTCTGCAAGCCCAACGGCCTCCGCGCGAACGTCTGCGCGCACGCCTGCTTCTTTAAGCGCAATTTTGATCGCAGCGTCCGGATAGCTGCCTTTGAGATTGTTGGCCAGCGTCTTGCGTTTCATTCCGAAGACAAGTTTCAGGAATTGAATGAAGCCGGCCGGTTCCACATTCAACTCACGAAACCGCGGCGCTACGGTGAGCCGCAACACGCTGGAATGCACTTTCGGCGGCGGTGAGAACGCGCCGGGTGGCAACGTAAACAAATTCTCCACCCGGCAATAAAGTTGCGCTGTGGCGGAAAGAAGGCCGTAATCGCGGGACCCAGGATCGGCGGCAATGCGGTCGCCCACCTCGCGCTGCACCATGATCACGATGGTCGCCAGAAGATCGTGGTATTCGAAGAGGCGCAGCAGGATGTCCGACGTGATGTAGTAGGGCAGGTTGCCGACCACGCGCGCGGGCTCGGGCTTTACCGGTCGCAGATCAGTGAGCGGGCCGGCGCTGCGCCGGAGCACCGTCCGGAAGTCGATCTTGAGGACGTCGCCTTCGAGGATTTCTACGTTATCGAAACGCGAATACTTAAACCGCAGTTCGGTGGCGAGGAGGCGGTCAAGTTCAATGGCGATGAGCCTGCCGGCCCGCTGCGCCAGCGTGTCAGTCAGAGCGCCTTTGCCGGGACCGATCTCGACTACGAGGGACTGAGAAATGTCTCCCAGCGCCTCCACGATTTTGGCGGCGGCGCTGCGATCGGCCAGGAAGTTCTGGCCAAGCTTAGGTTTTTGAGCGGTTCGCAAATTGACCCTTTGTTCCCCGAGTATTTAGACTTCCAAAGGCGGCGTCCCCTGCGCAGCCAGACCAGATTTGGGCAGAGATTCCGCACTTTTTCGCGGCATCTCCGCAGCATCTCCCAGGCATCACAGGAGGGCCCCTATGAACATTGTCTTCGCCGCCTCAGAGTGCGTGCCGTATTCCAAGACGGGCGGCCTTGCCGATGTCGTGGGCGCTCTGCCCCAGGCCCTTGCATCCCTGGGACACAACGTTTCCGTTTATGTTCCCCGTTACCGGCAGACGCGGCTGGCCAACCCAAA
>JBAIYI010000459.1:0-5867 GCA_037915955.1 Terriglobales bacterium | reverse complement strand
CGGCTTGCGGAAACCGCTGCGACCATTTCTGGCAAAGCGGAACTGGCAGAAGCTCAGCATTCGAGATGAGGTGAGTCAGTGCCGGAAGTGTCACATCCGGAGCTACTTCACACAGCATCATCTCCAGCAAACTGGGCACAGTCTCAAGCACGGTAATGCCGTCTTTTTCAATAAGCTTGAGCATGGAGCCCGCATACGCAAGCGACTCTGGCGGGTATATCACCACACGCCCGCCTGCAAGCAGCACGGCGAAGAACTGCCACACTGCGATATCAAAACAATGAGAGGCGTTCTGCGCGACAGCGCTCGTTTCCTTGAGGCCAAGGAAATTGATCTTTCCCAGCAGGTGCGTCATCATCCCGCGGTGCTCGACCATGGCCCCTTTGGGTGTGCCCGTGGAACCGGACGTGTGACATACGTAGGCCAGGTCAGTAAGCCCGTTTCTGAAGCCAGGGTTACTTTCCGGTTGATCGCACCAGGTCTCTGGATTCGGCGTATCAGGAGAACCGGGCATTCCGTGCCAGCAGACCACCTTTGCTGCGGAGCCAACATCTTTGACCAGTTTTTTGCTCCGTTCCACTAGCTTTGCGGAGCAAACCACCATTTGGAGAGCCGCCTTTGCAAGAATGCTCTTGACTCGCGCATCGGGCTGCTCTGGATCCAGTGGCACAAATGCGGCGCCGGCTTTCAGCACGGCCACCATCGTCGCGAGCATCTCCAGGCTGCGAGCGCCAAAAATGCCTATCTTTTGTTCCGGACCCAGGCCTTGAGAACGCAGCCAGTGAGCCATTCGGTTCGCCTGCCGGTTCAACTCACCGTACGTGAGGTTCTCTTCGCCAAGACTGGCTGCAAGCGCATGTGGGCGCTTTTCAACCTGCTCCTCGAAAAGGTCAAGAAATCCCTGATCAGGAGCGGCAGTGGAAATTTGCGCTCCCGCCAAATGCTGCAAGACTTTGCTGCGCTCGGCATCCGACACAACGCTCAACTCACCGATCGGCGCTTCTGGAGTTCTTGCAATCTGGGCCAGGAGCTCATTGAAGCACTCCTGGATCAACGCCAGAGGACGGCCCTGGAGTATTTCGCGGTTATAGTAGAAGCCCAACTGTAGACCATCTTTGCTTTCCAGAATCGTGAGCCAAAGATGATAGACGCCTGCATGGACGGGGCGAATTTCCATCTGCAGCCGCAAGCCCGCGGCCGTCACGTCCAGCGCCTTTACCTGCGACACGACCACCGGGAACAGCGGACGGTGCGGATCACGATTGATCTGCAAACCCCGGACCGCTTCGCACAACGGATATTCGAGGTTCTCCTGGGCTCGCGTGACCGCCGCGTTCACATCGGCGAGCACTTTGGTGAAAGGCTGTGTATCATCGAGCGTGGCGCGCACTGGAACCGCGTGTCCGAAGAAGCCGAGGTTTCCCGAGACATGCGACGGTAGTGAAGAGAATGGAACTCCCAGCAGCAGCTCCTTCTCTCCGATGATCTTGCGCAGCAGGACTTCAAAAGCAGCCAGCACCGCGCGGAACATGGTAGTGCGATACCGTTTCCGGAAAGTCTTAAAGCTCCTGAAGACTTCATCATCTACCTGCCATTGCGTGAAGCCCAATTCGAAGCTGCGGACCGCGTGCGTGTCGCGATCAGCGGGCAGGCTCATGGCCGGTAGAGGTGATTGTAGTTGCTGTTGCCAGTAAGCCTGGTGCTCTTCCAGGAGACCCAGCTTGAGCCGCTCATCCTGCCAGTGAGCAAAGTCGTGGTATTGAATGGCGAGTGGTGGCAGAGTACCCGCGCCACCTGACACTAACTGCTGGTATGCAACCGCTGTCTGCTCGAACAGATCTGCCATGTAGATGCCGTCGAGAACAAGGTGACTGAACGCGAAGATGAAAGCGTGCTGGTCGTCGCGCAACCTCAACAGCTCGGCGCGGAACAGAGGTCCGTGGGTAAAGTCATAGGGTTCCCCCACCAGTTCGTACTGGCGGGCATTCACGCGCTTCTCCTGGTCTTCTTTGTTTCTTGAGCGGAGATCGGCCGTGGCGAAATCGATCCGCATCTCGTTGAGTACCTTCTGATAGGGGACTCCACCGCGTTCCACGAAGACGGTTCGCAGCGCGGCATGACGGTCAATCACGGCCTGCAACGCCTGCCGGAACATCTCCACGTCAAGCGGTCCGGTGAGCATGACACGCGCCCCAAGATTGTTCAGTCCGGCTTCATTGTGGATCTGTCTCTGGAACCACATGTCACGCTGGTTGAAGGAGAGCGGGAATTCGTCCTTTCCGGTCACCGGCGTAAGAGGCAGTTTCTTTTGCTCTGGCAAAATGGTGGAAATTTCAGAGATTCGCGATTCCGGCGCCTTGAGCAGATTCGCAAGAAACGCTTTGAACTGCCGGGACAAGCGCTATGCGGTGGTTGTAGAGAAGCAGTCCGCACGGAACAACAAGCGCCAATTCAGATTGCCGGCACCAGCGTCGTGACATACCATGCCCATGCCTACGGGTAGCTTGCGACCGCCAAGTCCCGCTCCCATACCGGCGCTTACATCCAGCGGAGAGAACCAAACGCCTTCAACCGCTTTGGGCTCAGTGGCGGGAATGTCAGCAAAGAACGCCTGCAACATGGGAAGTTGTCCGGCCTCGCGTACCGGGGCCAGACGCTGCACCAGAAGGTCGAATGGATATTCCTGGTGAGCATAGGCTTCAATGCAGGTCTGCTTTACTCGCTTTAAGATCTCAACAAAGGTGGGATCGCCATCCAATTTCGTGCGCAAAGCTACCACGTTGACGAAAAGACCTACCAGCGGTTCGATATCCGGATGATCGCGCCCCGCAGTCGTGCTGCCCAGCAGCACGTCTTGCTGTCCAGTCACGCGCGAAAGGAATGCCTTGAACATGGCCAATTTCAGCATGAACGGCGTAACATCGTGCTCCTGGGCAAGCTTCGCCAGATAGCGAGCAAGCTCGGGTCCGCTCTCTACCAATTCACTGACCAGATCAGTGGCCTGGGTTCCGTTTTGAACAGGCTCTATTGGCAGGTTTAATTTGGGCAGCTCTCCGCTCAGTCTCTGAAGCCAGTAGCGTTCTGATTCCGCAAGCTTTCCGCCCTCGATCCTTTCCTTCTGCCAGGCAGCAAAGTCGGCGTAGCGGGCGCGTATTTCCGGTAACTGTGCCGGCTGCTTGCGGCATGCAGCGGAGTAGAGCTGCATCAGGTCTCGCCACACAACCTGGCCGGACCACTCGTCGCTCAGGATGTGATGAATGGCCAGAATGAAGGCGTGTTTGTCATCCGCCAGCTTGATCAGGAGTGCTCACACGGGAGGAACTTCGAGGTTGGAAAGCCACCCCGGAACCTGCTCGCGCAGTGCCTTCATAGCCTCGTCCTGTTCCTGCTGGTTGAGGCCTGAGAGGTCTTTGAACGGCAGAGCAATCGTATCAGGAGAAATCACCTGAACTGGTTCATCCCCCACCAGCTTGAAGGAGGTGCGGAGAATAGCCTGGCGCTCCACCAGTTCCCGAAATGCCTGCTCAAAGGCAGGACGGCTGAGCGTACCTTCCAGCAGGATGTAGTCGGCGGTGTGATAGAACCGATCGTCCGGATCGAGCCGGTGCAGGAACCACAGTCTCCTCTGCGCATGTGAGACGGGATATTCAGTCCGCTCTGGGAGCCGTGGGATGTTGTTCCCGGGCTTCTCTGATCCTTTCTTGAGCAGCGCGATCGCACGCGCCTGGGCTTCGAGCCTGGAATTGGCAAAAATGGTCTTCAGCGGAACGTTCAGTCCCAGGCGCTGCGTCAGTCGCGAGCGAATCTGGATTGTGTTGAGGGAGTGCCCGCCAAGGTCAAAGAAATCATCGTTGAGCCCGGCGCGTGCAACTCCCAACACTTCTTCCCAGACCTGGGCGACTACCTTTTCAATATCAGTAACTGGCGCCACATAGCCATCAGCACCACTCTTTGCCGCTGGGGAGGCAGGATCATTGCTGGCCAGTAGGATCAGTTGTCCTTCATGATTCCAGAATCCTTTTTTCCCCGTGAGCCACAGTTCAGAGTGCTTTTCCGGATTGAGAGGATTTGCAATTGCGCACGCACCCGGTAGTGCCTGCTCACGGCTGATCCCTGCGATTGCGACTTCGCCCACCACCTTCACCGGCGCCGGCGACCCTTGATGCAGCAGCACGAACAGCTGCGTATTCTGGGCGCCATCGGGTGCGCCAACCTCTTTCAACAAGTCGACGTTTTTTGCAGCTGCCTCACCAAAGATCAGAACATGCTCGCGATCCTGAGGAGAAAGGATCTCAAGTTCTGAAAGGCGAGTCCCGCTGTTCGCGGTCATTGCATCCACCACGTGCTCGAACGAACGAAGGACCCCTTTCATGGATGCGTCTTCGAATCCGTTAAGCGGATAGGAGAAGGAGACTGAGAATCCGTTGGCGTCCGCGATCTCAATCTCCACGGTGGGATGGGTCGCTCCTAAGTGTTGGAGGGTTAGAAACTCGGTACCCTCAAGCGCGGCTGTATTTGTCGAGGATCTTTCAATGAAGCCTGTATTGAAATTGCCTTCGCCGGCCAGTGTGGCTGGCCCTCTGCGCTCCAGATACGTGTGAGCACGCACCTCAGCAATCTTTTTGCCAAGGGAAGTCAGGTATTCTGAAACCGTCTGCTCATCTTTCAGCTGTACGCGGACCGGCACCGCATGAGCAAAGTTGCCGGCGATTTCCGCACTCAGCTGCAGGCTCGAAGGGCGACCGGTGGTCCCAAGCCCAAAACTCGCATCATGGGAATTCGTATAACGGCTGAGCAACAAGGCCCACGCGCCCTGGAGCACGTTGGCCGGGGTAACTCCACATTGCTGAGCAGCTTCACGCAGACGATCCGCAGATTCGGGCTTTAGGGTGACAACTTCCTTACGGATTTTGGTCTGGGCCGTCGCGCTCTCACCAGCAGATGGCAACAAACAAGGCGCCGTACCTTCCAGTTGTGCTTTCCAGAATTGTTCCCCTTTACCGGGTTTCTGGTCTTTCAACCACAGCAGGTAGGCCTTGATTCCGGGGGCGCTCTCGCTCAGCGGTTCGTGGCCGTTCTGTAGTGAAGAGTACGCCGCGGTAACGTCTTTGCGGACGAGCTCTACTGAATGATGGTCCAGAAGAATGGCGTGCCAGGTAAACAAAGTTGCAAAAGAGAATGGCGACAGCCGAAAGACACTGATGCGATACAGAGGACCATTCGCCAGGTCGAATTCGCGGGCCTGCTCTTTTGCCGCGATCTCCTCCATCCGCTGCCGCTGCTCCTGCTGCAGAACGGAACCCAAATCGTGAAAATCCAGCGAGACTGGGGCCGCACACCAGACCACCTGTACCGGCTGCTTGCGCGATTGCCGGAAAACCGTACGCAGGATTGCATGTCGCTGGGTGGTCAGCTCCCACGCGCGCTGCAAGTGCGCATGGTCCAGGGGGAAATTGCATGTCCACATTGCCTGCTGGGCGAATCCGGCGTGACTCGGCGCGGTAAATATGCTCTGCTGCAAAGGGGAGAGAGCACACACATCGTCTGCTTTCACCGCTTTCGAGGATTGGTCGATTACCCCGCCGTTAATCAGAGTGCTGCTCACTTACTCCTCCTTGTATGCGCATGTCCCGCCGCTTGCGTCAAGATCCGCACCGGTTAATGCGTATCGCCCTAGCGGACCACGGTGATCTCATCCACGCGGTTTGCCGCTGTATCGATCTTGTGTTGCTCCGAACTATGCATTTCACGTGGCGCTCTCTCGAGCATGACAAGCTCCGAGACGGGTACATCAGGGAAGTCAATGACCTGATCGACGGTCGTCTCCATCCAGGACGCCCATTTCCTTGCCCTTTCGCGATCAAATA
>JBAIYI010000841.1:0-3123 GCA_037915955.1 Terriglobales bacterium | reverse complement strand
CGCAAGGTTTCCTTTCCGTCGCGGAAGGAAGTGCAGGCAACCACCGTGGTGGTGATCATCACGGTAGTAATTTTTGGCGTGTACTTCTTCGTGATCGACCAGGGGATCGGAACCGCAGTCAATTGGGTGCTGCACCACCTGAAGTAAAGCTCCCGGAAGGTTGATAAGAAGTATGGAAGAACAGAACACCACAGGCACCGCGGAAAACCTGCCCGAAGGGCAGCCGGTTCCGCCTGCGGAAGAGACGACGAACCCGAATATGAAGTGGTACATCATCCACTCGTACTCGGGGTTCGAGCGCAAGGTAAAAGAGTCACTCGAGTCGCGCATCAAGGCGTTTGGACTGGAGAACAAGATTGGCAAGGTGGTGATCCCCACCGAACCGGTTACGGAGATCCGCAACGGCAAGAAGTACACCGTGGAGAGAATGTTCTATCCCGGCTACGTGCTGGTGCAGATGGACCTGACCGGATTCCGCACCGGCGGAGAAGGCGACCACGTGTGGCATGTGGTGAAGTCGACGCCCCGCGTGACCGGGTTTGTTGGCACGGCGAATGATCCCACGCCGCTTTCTGAGGACGAGGTAAACCAGATCGTCTATCGCGTGAACGTGGGCAAGGAAAAGCCGCGGATCAAGGTCAAATTTGAGAAGAACGAGACGGTACGCATCACTGACGGGCCGTTCGCGAATTTCAACGGCATTGTGGATGACGTGAACGAAGATCGCGAAACGCTGAAGGTGATGGTGACGATCTTCGGACGAGCCACGCCGGTAGAGCTCGAGTTCGGACAAGTTGAAAAGGTAGCGTAATTGCCAGAATTGCCAAGAGTGATGATTTGTTCTCGAGGCGATTGGCAGTCAGGCGGTCTGCAAGGCAAGGTGTTGATCAAGGCGATCAATCCCGGCGATTTTGGCAATCCCGGCAATTCAGAGATTCAGGCAAGAGCTTAGAAAAGGTTAACTAGATGGCACCTAAAAAAGTACAGACATCGGTAAAGCTGCAGATTGAAGCCGGCAAGGCTACTCCGGCGCCTCCGGTTGGCCCGGCACTGGGCCAGGCGCAGATCAACATCATGGAGTTCTGCAAGCAGTTCAACGCGCGCACGCAGAACAAGGAAATGGCCGGCCTGATTATCCCCGTGGTCATCACGGTCTACACCGACCGCTCTTTCACCTTTATTACCAAGACCCCGCCTGCTGCAGTGCTGCTGAAGCGCGCTGCCGGCATCGCCAAGGGCTCGGGTACGCCGAACAAGGACAAGGTCGGCAAGGTGACGGAGAAGCAGGTTCTGGACATCGCCAAGCAGAAAATGCCGGATTTGAACGCGGCATCACTGGATGCGGCCGTGAAAAGCGTGAAGGGTACTGCCCGCAGTATGGGCATCGAAGTCACGGCATAGCTGATATCAGCAGCCTGAAAGAGTTTTCAGTGATTGGCCAATTGCCAATTGCTAAATCGCAAACACCACGGCCCGGAGCTGTAAACCGGAAGCGGTGGGAGATAAGGAAGAACAAATGAGCCGTAAAGCAGGCAAGAACATAACCAAGGCGCGGGCCGCCGTCGAGAATAAGTCGTATCCGATCGAGCAAGCGGTGCCGCTGCTGCAGAAAGTGAAATTCGCCAAGTTTGACGAAACGGTTGAGGTCACGTTGCGCCTGGGCGTGGATCCCAAACATGCTGACCAGATGGTGCGCGGAACCGTGGTTCTGCCGCATGGGCTGGGCAAGTCAAAGAAGGTCCTGGTAGTCGCCACCGGTGAGAAACAGCGCGAGGCGGAAGCTGCGGGCGCTGATTTTGTGGGCGGAGAAGAGATGGTCGAGAAGATCCAGAAGGAAAACTGGACCGACTTTGACGCTGTGATCTCCACGCCGGACATGATGAAGTCGGTCGGTAAACTGGGAAAGGTTCTGGGTCCCAAGGGACTCATGCCCAACCCGAAGACCGGCACCGTGACCATGGACATTGCCAACGCCGTCAAAGAGATCAAAGCCGGTAAAGTGGAATTCCGCACCGACAAGACGGCCCTGGTCCACGTTCCCGTGGGCAAGATTTCCTTCTCGCCGGACAAACTGGTAGAGAACGCAACCACCGTCATCAGCAGCGTGGTACGCGCCAAGCCTGCGGCAGCCAAGGGCAAATACATCAAGGGAGCGTATATCTCCTCCTCCATGGGCCCCGGCATTGCGGTGGACACAACGCCAGTAGAGGCGGCGGCGAAAGCGTAGCACTCAGCAGTCAGCATTCAGTCCCTGCGGCGAACGAGTGAGGGCGAGATGCGAAGTTGACTGAGTGCTAGCAACGAAAAAGTTCAGGACGAAAAGGATTCGACGATGGCAGTCACAAAAGCCAAAAAAGCAGAACAGATCGAGAAGCTGAATAGCCAGCTGCAGAAAGCCAGCAGCATGATCGTGGGTACTTTTTCCAAGCTCACGGTGGCCAAGGATTACGAGCTGCGCAAGACAGTTCGCTCGGCCGGCGGCAAGTATCAGGTGGTTAAGAACACGCTGGCACAGCGAGCGTCAGAAGGCACCAAGGTGGCCGCGGCTCTGAAAGGCCTGAAGGGCGTGAGCTCGATTGCCTACACCGATGGCGATCCGGTGGCGCTGGCCAAGGCGCTCAGCAAGTACGTAGATGACAACCCGGAATTTTCATTCAAGTCCGGCGTGCTGGAAGGCAAGGTGCTTTCACTGGCTGAAGTGAAGGCTCTGGCTACGATGCCCTCCAAGGAAGAGATTTACTCCAAGCTGCTCTTCCTGATGAATGCGCCGGCGCAGCGTCTGGTTACGGTGATGAATGCCGTGGGACGCGACCTGGCTGTGGTGGTGAATCAGGGCGTGGAAAAGAAAAAGTTCAAGGATGCGGGCGAGGCTGCTAGCAGCTAAGCCGGTATCAGGCCTGGTCCGGGAGCTTGTGCGAACCGGGACGGGCAGAAGGTTCTCGCGGCAAAGACTCACGTGGCGCTTGTCTGGGCGCACTGGAACGCGATGGGATGATGCGGCGAATCAGCACAAACGATTTCAGAAACGTGGAGAGACACAATGGCAGATTTGCAGCAACTCGAAGAACAGATTGTTGGGCTCAGCCTGCTTGATGCAGCCCAGCTGGTAAAGAAGCTCGAAGA
>JBAIYI010000272.1:0-3096 GCA_037915955.1 Terriglobales bacterium | reverse complement strand
GCGCTGAGGGATCGGCTCCGCTGCAGCCTCGCGTGAGCCAAGATGACTCGCCTTTTCACGCTTTCTGTGTTGGGGAAAATTCCATGAACAACTGTCGTGAAAAGTTTCGTTGGTGATACTCGCGATTTTGCCAAATCCCTGTCGAAGGCCTCATCCCGCCTCCGAGCCTTTTACTTCAGCTCAACATGACTCTTGGCCTGTATATAAGCCTCAATCACGCGATCCAGTGTGCCTTGTGCCTGGAGGATATATTCCACCGCATCGCGCGCGGCGCCGCGGCCCCCCTGAGAAGGTGTGGACCAGTGCCCCATCGCCCTTACCTGCGGACGTGCATTGGCAACAGCAATCGCCAGCCCGCAACGCCGCATGATCGGCAGGTCAATCACATCATCACCAACGTACGCTACCTGCTTTTCGCGCAAACCGCTTTGCTCCAGGATTTTGTCCAGCACTTCAGATTTGTTGTCGGCGCCCTGGAAAAGATAATCGATTTTCAGGTCGCGCGCGCGCAGTGCCACGGTCTCAGAAATGCGCTTGGTGATCATGCCGGTCTTCAGTCCGCCCAGCCGCGCCAGTGAGATTCCTGTGCCGTCATGGGCATTAAAGCCTTTGGCTTCCGCAAACGTCTGGCTCACGATTCCGTAGCCGGGAGCATCGCCGTGTTGCGCACGATGTGCATCCGTGCTCCGCGGACCAGCCGCCGCAGACGGCATGAACCAGATGCTGCCGTCGGTGAGAACACCGTCAACGTCGAAAAGAATGAGTTTTATCTGCTTAGCGCGATTCAGTGCATCTGACATTCTTTGATTAGCCTTTGGCCATTGGCTCTTAGCCTGTGGCTCCACTTGTTACACACGTACTTGTGTTAGAAAACGTTTTTCGCTGCATGAAAGGAAATCGCAGCATCTCGCAATCCGGTTTGCCTTTAGCCGAACCTGCCGTCACTGCGAGACAGATCCAATGGCCAAGCGCCAAGGGCCAAATAAAGCGCTTACACCATCTGCGTTCCCCACAAATCATGCAGATGGATGATGCCCTGTACCCGGTTCTCGCCGTCGGTCACCACAAGTGAAGTAATTTTTTTCTGCTCCATCACGTTCAGCGCGGTCATGGCAAACTCGTCCGGGCTAATGGTTTTCGGATTCGCCGTCACGCAGTCGCCCGCCGTCAGGTTGAGAATGTCGGCGCGCTTCTGCAGCAGCCTCCTCAGGTCGCCATCACTGATCACGCCCAGCAGTTTGCCGGCTTCCACTACTGTGGTAATGCCCAGCCCCTTCCTCGACATCTCATAAATCACGTCCGGCATTTTCGTGTTGCGCTCAACTTCAGGTACGGCGTCTCCGGTGTGCATGAGTTGGGAAACTCGCGCCAGTTTCTTGCCCAGCTTTCCCCCGGGATGGAGGTTGGCAAAATCTTCTTCCTTGAACCCGCGCTTTTCCGCCAGCGCCATCGCCAGGGCATCGCCCAGCGCAAGCATCGCCGTAGTGGACGCAGTTGGAGCCAATCCCATCGAACAGGCTTCCTTGTCGATGGAGCAGTCCAGCGCGATATCCGCGGCCTGGGCAAGCGTGGAGCGCTTTCCGCCGTTCGCGCCGTAGAGCCGGTCGCCGGTAATCGTCAGCAGCTTCACGCCGCTGCGCCGGATCGTTGCCAGCAAACGCAAAATCTCCTCCGTCTCGCCACTATAGGAGAGCGCTACAACCACGTCGCCTTTCACCACCATCCCCAGATCGCCATGCACAGCCTCTGCTGGATGCAGGTAAAGCGCCGGTGTGCCGGTGGAACTAAGCGTGGCCGCGATCTTCCTGCCAACGATCCCGCTCTTGCCCATTCCGGTCACCACCACGCGTCCCCCACAGGAATGCAGGCATTCCACGGCCCGGTCAAAGTCCTCAGCCATGGGACCGGAGATGCGCTCGGAAAGCTCGCGCAGCGCTTCCGCCTCAATACGGACCACATTGGAACCCACTGTTTTCACTGGTTTTACATACTAGCAGAGGCGGGCGCCGGCTTTGTTGAGACAAGGCTTTGCCGACGCTAAGAGCGTTGTCGCGCCAAACCATTTGTGCATGGCCGCCTCACAATCGCGTTGTGATTGCGATGCCAATCGGCCAATTCTTAGCGCTTTCATAGATTTCAGCCTGCCTTCGGCGCAGATAGAAAAATTCGCTTAGTTCCTCCATGCGTAATCCACGCTGCTACGACTCGGCGTAGAATTGTTGCCACGCAATGTAAGTACCCGGGTTCCTTCATCCCTCTTGGACTTGGGTCGTTTGCCCTTTACTTCCAGGGAGGTCTCACCTCAATGCAGTCTCGTCTGGCAGTTTTTGTCTGTCTCCTTCTCACATTCACTGTCTCCGCCGGAGCACAATCCGGTAGCTCAACTCCACAACCGGTTCCGTTCCCCAATGCTCCAGCGCCCACGGGATCTGATCCGAATGACTCTGGCTACACCAGCGTTTATCTCTTTAACTACGATTGGAACACCGCGGACAGCAGTGCTGATGATGCCTTCCTGCGGCTCGAGGCCAATCGTCAGCGTCGCGGAGCAAATCCAAACTTCATCGGCGATATGCTGACCCAGGCGCAGCAGGAGCGCGCCGCCAATCCCGGAGTGTTGCCCGGTGTTGCGCCCGCTCCGGGAATCCCGCAGTGGTTCAACATGGGGCCGCTGAGGAGCAATCACATCCAGAACGGAGTGTTGCTCACCGTGACCGATAGTGGACGCGCTCGCACCATCCTGCCGCATCCAACCGATCCGAACACCGTTTATTTCCTTACTTCTTCCGGCGGATTGTGGAAGACCACTGACTTCCAGAAAAATAAACCGCACTGGACCGCACTGACGGATGGCGTGATCACCACTTCTGGTGGCGCGGCTGCTTTCGGCCGCACTCCGGACACAATCTATCTTGGACTCGGTGATCCGTTTGACGGCGATGCTGCCGCCGGCGCTTATGTCTTGAAAAGCACGGACGGAGGCCAGACGTGGGGGCCTGCCGTGCGCTTGACCGCTTTCGGTACTTCGGCAGCCAGTATCCGCGATCTCAAGGTGGATACCAGCGGCCCGCAGGAAGTCATTTTAGTCGCCACCGA
>JBAIYI010000624.1:0-6283 GCA_037915955.1 Terriglobales bacterium | reverse complement strand
GAACATAGTCGCAAGAGCGGTTGAAGAATATATGGACAGCCTGCTTCCGCCTCGCAGCGCTGTCCTGGCTGAAATGGAAGCACAGGCAAAGCAGCGCGATATAGCGATTGTCGGTCCCGCCGTGGCGCGAGTGCTCTACCAATACGCGAAATCAATCGGCGCAAAGCGTATCTTCGAACTCGGCTCCGCCATTGGCTATTCCACCATCTGGTGGGCGCAAGCAGTGGGCAAAGACGGCGAGGTGCACTATACCGATGGCGATCGCAACAACGCCGCCGAAGCGCGAAAGTATTTTGAGCGCGAAGGCGTGCAGGACCGCATCCGAATCCACGTCGGCGACGCGCTGGAAGTCCTTTCCGAGCAGAAGCAGGAATTCGACATCATCTTCAATGACGTGGACAAGGAAGACTACCCGCGCGTGCTGCACCTGGTCCACGGGCGTCTGCGCAAAGGCGGCTTATTTATTACGGACAACGTACTGTGGAGCGGCCGGGTCACCCAGCAGAATTCTGACGAATCTTCCACCCGCGCGATCCAGGAATTCAACCGGCGTCTCTACGCCAGTCACGAATTCTTTACCACCGTGCTGCCCATTCGCGATGGTGTGGCGGTTGCTCTGAAGCTGTAATTCTCAGGGTGTGGTTATCTGGCAGAAAGTTTTCGGTCAGCGCGCGGGGAAGCGGATTTCCATCGGCTCGGAACGTTTTTCACCCAGCACCAGCAGGCCCTTTTTGTGCCAGCGCCGCGCCAGCTTTTTGCCAACGGCGGGATCCTCCGCATTCGGCTTCGGTTCCAGATTCATGGGCCAGAACGCGGCATCAAAGCGCAGCCAGCACGGACACGATTTCTGCACCATGGCCCACGTGGCACGGGCTGGTGGGCCACCAGGCGCGTTCACGGTCGTCTCGCTCACCTTGGGAATATTCAACTGCACCACGATGTTCCATCCCATGCTGTCGCCCGGCCCCAGGATGATGCTGTTATCGTCATCAGGCTCGGCCTTCTCGAGTTCCGCCTGCATTTTTTCCCATTTGCGGTCTGGACTCCCGCGTTCGAGTGGCGGACGATGCGCAGCCGACCATATCGGCTCCTCTGCTGTCGCTGAATTGGAAATCGACTCAAAGACCGGATCTGGAGCGCGCCGCAGGATGATCAGGTTTTCCTTGCCCGCGTTCTCCGCCGAGACGTTCACGGTAACCGCGGCCTTCATCACCTTCTCCTCTTCCTTCAACTGCACTGCAGTCACCGTTCCGGTGATCTTGATGAATTTGGCTGGGTCTTCCTGCTGTTCGGTATCTTGCGCATACGAGAGCAGCGCAGCAAGAAGTAATAAGCAAAGTCCGGACCGCGCAGACCATGCGGGCAATCTGAATTGCTTGCGGATGGATGAAATTTCCATAAGCTTGGCCCCAGTCGGGAATGCTTCTGCGGCGCAGAGTTTAGCCCTGAGCGCTACGTGAAGCAAGCGAAATGTGGCGAGGCAACGCGATCACAATTACGGGCAGATGTTAGCTTCCTGCCGTTGCCAGCTCAGCCGTTGATTGCGTGTTGAAGCTCTCCGCCAGCGCCTCTTCACACGTGTGCTGAATCACGGAACGGTAGTGTTCGCCCAGGAAGACGCGCAACCGCGCGGTGTCCATGGCGCAGGAGCCAAGCAGGTAGGGAAGTGCTTCCGGCGGAATGTCGGAAACGCCCAGATCCCAAAGCAGCCGCATCGTCTGCCGGCACATGGTGCGTGAAGGAACACGCTTCACTTCGATCTGCGCGATGTCGATGCATCGCCGCAGCGAAAGTGGATCTCCACGTCCTGCAACATTCAGGATGCTCAGCCGCGGATCAGGCTGCTTGCGGCCGAGAATATGCGCCACCAGGCGCGCTACGTCGTCCACATGCACAAACTGAAAACGATGCTCCAGGTAGTCGCCTTTGGAGGGAAGCCAGAGCGGCAGCTTCTTGCCCTGGCGCCGCAGCCGGTCTGCCAGAAATCCTTTGCCGCCGGGGACGCCGCGCAGCACCCCAAGCTGGTAATTCTCCACACTTGCTCCCGCGTACACATGCGAGCGCAGGATATAGGTCTTGCATTTCCTGAATCCCGGCGCTCGTGATTGCACCGTAGCGTCGGCCTCCTGCTGGTGCAGCGCGTAGGGAAGACTTTGAGCGTTGAGAGTCGCTTCTTCGGTTACCAGCTTGTCCAGCATGGGTCCGTAAACCATGGCACCGCTGGTAAAGATAAAGCGCTCTATCCCGCCAATCATCCTGTTGTGTTCGGCAATTGCTTCAGTTACGCGGCTGGTGCCGGCCACGTTGATGTTCCACATCTGCTTGCGCTCGGTGATCCCCGTGCGTACCGGGTCTACCACAAAGGCCAGGTGCACCACCGATTCCGGCCGATATTGAAGCATGAGATGGAGAAGCTGGTCACACGAGCGCTCTTCGCTGAGGTCAATCTTTTCGAATCGAAAAAGCCCGCTGCCTTCGGGCTCGCGCAGGTCCGTGCCGATCACCTGAAAATCCCCAAGCTGCGGCAGCAGCCGCACCCCAAGATTTCCAGAAACGCCGGTGATCAGAACGGTTGGTTTAAGAGCCATTGCTATTGGAGTTCGCGCCCGCAAGGTGAACCGAAAAAACTTTCATCGTCCATGTTTCTGCCGCAGCTCTTACCAGCGGGCACTTCGTAAATAGTTGATAGGATTAAGCTTACAATCGCCCGTCAACTCTAAGACCTCCCCTTTATCTAGCCGCGAGGAGCCCGGTTTTGCCATCGGGGAATCACCTGAATGGCGGAAACGAGAGTACTTCCTACTTCTAGCGATCCGGCCGCGGGAGCGCGGGCGTACTCGGAGCGCCGGGAGGCCCGAAATACTTCTCGTCCAGATCGGCTTTTACTGACGACGAGACCTCCTTCTTCTTAGACTCAATATTCGTGCGTTCCAGAGTGCGCGAAATCTCTTCTTTCACCCGGTCGACTGGAAGTTGCTCCCGGGCTTCCAGCTTGTAGATCACGTAGGAAGTGGGATCCGTCGCCTTGTACACCCCACCCGGACTGAGCGCAGACAGCGCTTTGTCCGTTTCCACCGGCAAAGCGCCCTTTCGGATCGCTCCCATATCAGTTGAAGGAGCATTGGACTTGATCTCCATGGCCGCATAGGCATCTTTCTGCAGCTGCTCCATGTCATCGCCTTTCGCGGCGCGAGTGTACATCTCCTCCGCCACTTTCGCCGCCTTTGCTTCAAAGGCCGCTTTCTGGTCGGCGGCCGTGGTTTTGCCTGTGGGATCAAAACGCGGCACGTAAACGCGACGCAGCTTCATGTTCTGGAAATCAGCCAGATGGTCCTGGTAATACTTCTCAATTTCATTCGCGGGAGGGTTCCTGTATTGATCTTCCAGCGATCGCCCGTAAAGATCAGAGAGTGTGCGCAACCGCAGCACGCGCATCACTTCTTTGAAGTTGCTGCTGTTTTCAATGCCGGCCTTTTCCGCAGCCTGAGCGAACGTCAATAGATCCACATACGCCTGCGCCAGGTTCCGCCGCATCACGGGCGTAATCGTCTGGTGGCTGGGATTGAATGCCTGCACCAGTGCTTCAAACTGTTCCCGGGTAACTTTTGTCTCGCATCCAGCTCCGGAGCCTTTCGCACTGTCCTCACAAAGTCCGTGAAGCGTAATCACCGGCTGATCGGGGGGCACCTGTTCTTCGCGCTTTTGCAACGAGGGAGCCTGATCAGTCCTGGCGGGAGTGGTACCTGGTGTCGGCTGCCCGGTTGCGGGCTTCGCTGCCGGTTTGGGCTGCGCTGCCGCCAGCCCTCCTGCAATCAGACACACCATCAGCGTACGAGCCAGCATCTTTGAGTCCTTTCAAGACGATGGAAAATGCGATAGAAGAGCAACATCCTAACATACTGTTTCATGTGGAACCGCTCACGGGAAAACTGAGAGAATAGCCCCAGTGTCCACCTCAGAGCTGAATCCCGTGCTGGAAAACATGCGGGCGGAAAAGCGCGCCGTCGCGCTGAATTCTGTGCTCGCGGCCATGGGAATTACATCCCTGAAGGTCTTCGTCGGCATCACGACTGCCAGCCTGGGGATACTTTCTGAAGCGGCCCATTCCGGGCTCGATCTGGTCGCCGCCTTCATTACCTTGCTGTCCGTGCGTGTCTCAGATAAACCCGCCGACGCCGAACATCAATACGGCCACGGCAAGGTTGAGAACTTTTCCGCGTTCATCGAAACCGGACTTTTGCTCCTCACCTGCATCTGGATCGTCTGGGAAGCGCTGCGCCGCCTGACCGGACAACACGCGGTCCATATCGAGCCCAGCCTCGCCGCCTTTGGCGTACTGCTGGTTTCCATGGCGGTGGATTGGTGGCGCTCCCACAAGCTCCGCCGGATCGCCCAGAAATATGACAGTCAGGCGCTCGAAGCTGATGCGCTGCACTTCAGTACAGATATCTTCTCCAGCGGCGTAGTCCTGGTTGGCCTTGCGCTGGTCTGGGCGGGACGCAGTTGGAACATCTCATGGCTGACCAAGGCCGATCCCATCGCCGCGCTGGTGGTCTCCGGCGTCATCGTGCAGGTCAGCTGGCGGCTCGCACGCCAGACCGTTGACGCTCTTCTCGACGCCGCCCCCAGCGGCTTGCGCAGCCAGGTGATTGAGGACGTGCTGAAGATCAACGGCGTCATCGAAGTTGAGCGCGCAAGAATTCGCCGGGCAGGGAACCGCTACTTTGCCGACCTGACCGTGGGCCTTGCGCGCAACGTCACCTTCCAGCGCTCAGGACAGGTGGTCTCGGCCATCGTAGAGGCAGTGCATCGGATTCTCCCCGACTGCGACGTAGTCATCCACTCCGTTCCGCGTGAAACCGGTCACGAGAGCATTTTCGATCGCATACGGGCTGTGGCGGCACGGAACAACTTCAGCGTGCATGATGTCAGCGTGCAGGACCTCGGCGGCCGTATGCACGTGGAGCAGCACCTGGAACTTCACGAGACGCTCAGCTTGAAACAGGCACATGATGTGGTGACTGTTCTCGAAAGCGAGATTCGTCGTGAGGTGCCGGAGGTCTCTACCATCCTCACGCATATTGAGAGTGAACCTTCCACCATCGAACCGGGCAACGCATTGCTGCGCGATACCGTGCTCGAACAAAAGCTAAAGCCGTTAATTCGAGATTTCCCAGAAGTTGTTGATATGCATGAAGTTGAATTTAAGCGGGTACGCGGCAGGGTTTATATGTCATGCCATTGCACCATGGCAGATGATCTGCCGCTGGCTCGCGTCCATGACATTTCCACGGAGCTGGAGATTCGCTTCAAGCAGGCCGCACCCGAGCTTTTCCGCGTTCTGATCCATCCTGAGCCCATGACCGATAACCGCCGCTGAAGAAAAAAGCCGGGCTTGAAAGCCCGGCAAGTATTGAGACCATAGGAGAGAAAAGAGAGCTTATTCACCCGGCGGCGGTGGAGGAATGGGCATGTTTCTCCCGGGCCCGGTGATCGTCTTGAACCCGGATGGAATCTGGAACATTGAAGGATCAGGCTCACCCGTCTTGATGTTGGTCAGCCGGTAGCTCGTTTCGCCAAACCGGGGATCACTCCGTTTGCGAAGGACCGTTACGCCCAGATCTTTTGCTTGCCAGATCTCCGTTGTGATCGTGATCGGCTGTTCGTTGCCGATGGCCCCCGCTGGAATGGTGCGCGTCTCGCGGCGTCCTTCCGCCACGACTCCCTCGATCGTCTGAGTGCCGAGCGATTCTGTGCTCGTGCTCGTCTGGTCCAGAGCGTGCATCCGCTTGGCGCCGCCAACCATCATCTTTTCATGTTGGACCCGCATCCCTGCCATGCCGTGCCCGCCCGCGCCGTCTTCATGCTTGAGCACACGAGCCGTCTGCGCAGCCGGGTTCAGGATGAATGCGGTTTTGGCCACCGGATCGTGGATCATGATCATCTTAGGCGTATCCATTTGGATGGGGCCGGCCATCTCGCCCAACTCCCTGCGGACCCGTCCTTCACCATCGCGGGCGATTTGCGTCGTCTGCTTCCTCACGATGCGGTTGCCATCCGCGAGCGTTTGCGTGCTCTCCGTCACCACGGTGGCAGAGTACGGAGAACCCTTTACCACCCTGCCCATCTCCATGGGTTCCACTGAAACGAACATGGCGTCCGCACCAGGCCCTCCCATAGTTTGAAAAAACTCGACTTTCTGCTTCTGTTGGGGGGCGTCCTGCGCAGCGGCAAAGCTCGCGATGCTAAGCAGTGCGGCGGCAGATAATAGAGACAATTTCAT
>JBAIYI010000429.1:0-8410 GCA_037915955.1 Terriglobales bacterium | reverse complement strand
ACCTATAACTCGACTTACCACGACGCTGTGGACAAGCTTTCTCTCTACGCCAGCGCGGTGGAAGACACGCAGAAGGATCCCGCGAAGTTCAATGACGTTTCCAGCCTGCCGCGCCGCACGCTGGGTGACATGATCGTGCTCACCACGCATCGCAAGTCGGCGACGGCCATGATTTTGACCGCCCTGGAAGATATCCATGTGGGCGATGGAGTGGAAGTTCTGGATGTGGAGGCCGCGCCGGAAGTTAAGCCGGTGCTGCCTGTCTCTGCCACGCAGCCCAGCGCCGCAGTATCGCCGCAGCCCGCCGCCGCCGAAGCGCAGCCCCCGAAGATCACCTGCACCGCTTCGCCGGCAACCATTCGCGTGGGCGAAAACTCCATGATCACCTGTGACGCCACCAGCCCGGACAATCGTCCCATCAGCATTGCCTTTGTGGCCAACGGCGGCAAGCTCTCCGCAAATCGCAACCAGGCTACGCTCGACGCCACGGACACCGCTCCGGGTCCGATCACTGTCCGCGCCACCGCATTCGACGATCGCCAGCTCAGCGCCGCCGCCATCACAACGGTGAACGTGGAAGCAGCGGCTGCTCCGGCGCCGACCGCGCAGAAGCTCAGCGACCTGGAGTTCAAGCCCAACAGCGCCTACGTCGACAATCGCTCCAAGGCAATCCTGGATGACGTCGCGCTGAAAATGCAGCAGGACCCCAACAGCAACGTCTCGCTCTCCGGCTCAACCGAAGAGCTGGAGCCGCCGCGTCTGGCTACTCAGCGCGCGGAAAACACAAAGACGTACCTCACGCAGTCCAAGGGCATTGATCCGCAGCGTGTTCAGGTCAAAGCTGGCGGCACCGGGCGGCGCGTGGAAATCTGGTCAGTACCCGCTGGCGCGCCCGCAGCCGCCGAGCAGCCTAAGCCCGACCAGCCAAAACAGTAATCAAAGTCCAAGCAACCAGCAGCGCAGGCCAGGAGCCTGCGCTGTTTTGCTTAGCATCACAAGATTCACGCCCACAAAACGTTTACCGACGTACCCACAAAACTCTGCAACTCCCTTTTTAACAATTATTTACAAAAACAGATGCCACAAACCTTTGCTGAGACGTCAAACTTAAGGAGTAAGTGCAGGAGCCGTCTGGAAGGCCAAACTTTCAGCCGGGGTTGCGTGTGCTGTTAGAGCTGCAGCTCTGTTAGAGTATTACGTCTCCACCCCCTGCCCGTTCCAGAGAGGACATGGATGAATCTGCTGCCCCAATCGAAGGGATATCTGTGCCGCCTGGGCATCGCCGCGCTTTCCCTCGCCCTGCTCGCCGGATGTTCCAATTCGCCGAACCCACAGGCCGCCAGCAAAGGCGATAGCAAAAAAGGCCAGGGTCGCGGCTTCAATATGACCATTCCCGTCGCTGTGGCGAAGGTGGAATCGCGCGATTTGCCGGTCTACCTCAATGGACTCGGCTCCGTTGAGGCCTTCAATACCGTTGTGGTGAAGTCGCGCATTGATGGTCAGTTGGTCGAAATCCATTTCCGCGAAGGCCAGGAAGTGAAAGAGGGCGAACTGCTCGCCGTGGTTGATCCGCGTCCTTATCAGGTACAGCTCAGCCAGGCTGAAGCCACTCTGTACAAAGATCAGTCGTCGCTCAAGGACGCACAACTCAACTTCCAGCGCTTTGAAGACCTTTACAAGCAGGGCATTATCCCGCAGCAGCAGTACGATACGCAAAAATCCCTGGTGGGCCAGTTTGAGGGAGCAGTGCGCGCCGATCAGGCGCAGATCGATAGCGTGAAACTGAACCTCACCTATACGCGCATTACCGCGCCGGTGAGTGGCCGCATCGGCTTGCGCCAGGTGGACATCGGCAACATGGTTCACGCCTCCGACCCGAACGGACTGCTGGTGATCACTCAGCTTCAGCCCATTGCCGTCATCTTCACTCTTCCCGCAGATAACATCTCGGCCGTTTCAAAGCAGATGAATGGACGCCAGCTTGAGGCCGACGCTTACAGCCGCGACGACCAGACCAGGGTCGCCGCGGGCAAGCTGCTAACCATCGACAACCAGATTGATCCCACCACCGGCACGGCGAAGTTCAAGGCGGTATTCGAAAATCGCGACCATGCTTTGTGGCCGAACCAATTTGTGAATGTGCATCTGCTGCTGGAAGTCCGCAAGAACAGCACGGTAGTGCCGGCCGCAGCCATTCAACGCGGTCCGCAGGGCACTTATGTCTACGCCGTGAAGCCTGACAACACGGCGGACATGCGCAAGGTGACGGTCGCCTTCAGTGAAGGCAATGTAACCGCCGTCTCCAGCGGTGTGAATCCCGGCGATGTGGTGGTCACGGACGGGCAGGACAAACTCCAGCCCGGGACAAAACTGGAAATCCGTGGCGGCGAATCGCCCCGGCCGGGCAGCCAGTCCGGTTCACCGATAGGTCAGGGACAGTAGCGGCAGAACTTCATGTCAGTTCAGCGCAACGCGCTTTTCTTTCCGCAAAGATTGATCCTTCATGGCTAACGGCGGTCCATCTCGTTTATTTATTCTGCGCCCGGTGGCGACCTCGCTCCTCATGATAGGTGTGCTGCTGGTGGGTGTGGTCGCATATCGCCAGCTCCCGGTTTCGGCGCTGCCGCAGGTTGATTACCCGACCATCGAAGTCACCACCTTTTATCCCGGCGCCAGCCCGGAGGTAATGGCATCTTCGGTTACTGCGCCCATGGAGCGCCAGTTCGGCCAGGTTCCCGGGCTCAGCCAGATGACCTCCACCAGCTCCTTTGGCAGCTCGGTGATCACACTCCAGTTCAACCTCGAGCAGAACATTGATGTTGCCGAGCAGGAAGTCCAGGCCGCCATCAACGCAGCCACTACATTTCTTCCCCGCGATCTTCCCAACCCGCCGATCTATAGCAAGGTGAATCCGGCCGACGCGCCCATCATTACGCTCGCGCTCACTTCAGATAGTCTTCCGCTCACCCGCGTTGAAGATCTTGCAGACACCACGCTGGCGCAGAAAATCTCGCAGCTCTCTGGCGTCGGCATGGTCTCCATCTCCGGCGGACAGCGTCCCGCGGTCCGCATTCAGGCCAATCCGCGCGCCCTGGCTTCTTATAACCTGAGCCTTGAAGACGTCCGCACCGCGCTTGGGCAGGCCAACGTCGATCAGGCGAAGGGCGTACTGGAAAATCAGCGTCAGGCCTTCACCATCAACAGCAATGATCAGCTTGGCTCGGCCGCCGAGTACCGCGACGTAATCATCGCCTACCGCAACAACGCGCCGGTCCGCCTGCGCGACGTGGCCAACGTGATCGACGGCGCGGAAAACGCCAAGCAGGCCGCATGGATGGGAAAAGACGGCAAGATGATGCCGGCAGTAATCGTCAACATCCAGCGGCAGCCCGGCGCCAACATCATCCAGGTAGTGGACCGGGTCAAGAAGATCCTGCCGCAGCTCCAGGCAGCGCTGCCCACGTCCGTCCACGTGCAGATTCTTACCGACCGTACGGAGACCATCCGCGCCTCGGTAAAAGACGTGCAGTTTGAGCTCATGCTCACCGTCGCGCTGGTTGTGCTGGTGATCTTCCTCTTCCTGCGTAACCTGCCTGCCACGATCATCCCCAGCGTGGCCGTGCCGCTTTCCATTGTGGGCACCTTCGCGGTGATGTACCTGCTCGGTTACAGCCTGGACAATCTCTCACTCATGGCGCTCACCATCTCCACCGGCTTTGTGGTGGATGACGCGATTGTGATGATCGAAAACATTGACCGCTTCCTGGAAGAAGGCCACTCACCGCTGGAAGCGGCGCTCATGGGCTCCGGGCAGATCGGCTTCACCATCATCTCCCTGACGGTTTCGCTCATTGCCGTCTTGATCCCGCTGCTCTTCATGGGTGACATTGTGGGCCGCCTCTTCCGTGAATTCGCCGTCACCCTGGCCGTGACCATCATCATCTCTGCACTGGTCTCCCTGACGCTCACTCCCATGATGTCCGCGCGGCTGCTCAAGAATCCGGCGCAGGCGCGGCACGGGCGTTTTTATCAGGCATCTGAGCGTTTCTACGAACGCGTAATCGCCTTTTACGGACGCACGCTCAAATTCGTGCTTAAGCACCAGACCGCCACGCTGCTCGCCACTCTCGGCGCGCTGCTGCTCACGCTTTACCTGTACGTCATCGTGCCGAAGGGCTTTTTTCCGGTGCAGGATACGGGCGTGATCCTGGGAATTTCTGAAGGGCCGCAGAACATTTCGTTTGAAGCAATGTCCACCCTTCAGCAGAAGCTGGGTCAGGTGATCCTCCAGGACCCGGATGTCGCCAGTCTGTCATCCTTCATCGGGATTGACGGCACCAACACCACGCAGAACGTCGGCCGCTTCCAGATCAACCTGAAGCCGCACGAAGACCGTTCCGCCACCGGCAGTGAGATCATCCAGCGGCTGCAGCCCAAGGTCGCGCAGGTGGAGGGCGTCTCCCTTTACCTGCAGTTGGTGCAGGACCTCACCGTGGAAAACCGCGTGAGCCGCACGCAATACCAGTACTCGCTGGAAGATGCCGACGCCACCGAGCTTGCAGACTGGTCCAACCGCATCGTGAACCGGCTGCGCCAGATCCCTGAGCTGCGTGACGTTGCCAGCGACCAGCAGAACCTGGGCCTGAAAGCCGACCTCGTGATCGATCGCGACACGGCTTCACGCTTCGGCATCCTGCCGCAAAACATTGACGACACGCTTTACGACGCCTTTGGCCAGCGCCAGGTCTCGACCATCTTTACCCAGCTCAACCAGTACCACGTGATCCTCGAAGTCGGTCAACAATTTCAGGACAGCCCCACCGACCTCTCGCACATTTTCGTGAAGTCGAACACGGGTACGCAGGTCCCGCTTGCGGCGTTCAGCCACTTTGAAACTTCGAGTACGCCGCTGGCCATCAACCATCAGGGACAGTTCCCGGTTGTGACCATCTCGTTCAACCTTGCCCCGGGCGAGTCGCTGGGAAAAGCGACCAAACTTATCTCAGGCGTTGAGCAGGAGCTCGGCATGCCGGCCAGCATCCACGCCAGCTTCCAGGGAACGGCGGCGGCCTTCCAGAATTCACTGGCCAGCGAACCCTGGCTCATCCTGGCCGCGCTGGTCACCGTTTACATTGTGCTGGGCGTTCTCTACGAAAGTTACATTCACCCGGTGACGATTCTTTCCACCCTGCCCTCAGCCGGCGTGGGCGCAATCCTGGCCCTGATGATCACCCGCTCAGACCTCACGGTGGTGGCGCTCATAGGCATCATCCTGCTGATCGGGATTGTGAAGAAAAATGCCATCATGATGATTGACTTCGCCCTGGAAGCCGAGCGCGGGGAAGGAAAGAAGCCGGAAGAAGCTATCTATCAGGCCAGCCTCCTGCGCTTCCGCCCCATCATGATGACCACCATGGCCGCCCTGCTTGGCGCGGTGCCTCTCGCCTTCGGCACCGGGACGGGATCAGAGCTGCGGCACCCGCTGGGCATCACCATCATCGGCGGACTGCTGCTGAGCCAGCTCTTCACGCTCTACACCACGCCGGTGATTTACATCTGGTTTGACAAGCTGGCGTCAAAGTTCGCCCGCTTCAACGTAGGCAACACGATTACTCCGGAAAAGGAAGAGCCGGTGCTGGGAGATTAGCTGTTAGATCCCGACGCCGAAGGCGGAGGGACCCCTATAACAAGGATGAATTTTCAGTGCAGTGAGGACGCGGCGTAGAAGATCGTAGGGTTCCCTCGGGATATAGAAAAACATGAACATCTCCGCCCCATTTATACGTCGCCCGGTCGCCACTTCGCTGCTGGCGCTTGGCCTGCTTATGGCGGGGATTCTTGCCTACACGCGGCTTCCAGTCGCGCCTATCCCACAGGTGGAATATCCCGTCATCAGCGTGGGCGCGGGCCTGCCCGGCGCCAGTCCGGAGACCATGGCCTCATCTGTGGCAACGCCGCTGGAACGGCAGTTCGGCCGCATTGCCGGCGTGAACCAGATGACCTCCACGAGCCAGCTTGGCTCCACGAATATCACTCTGCAGTTCGATCTTAATCGCAACATTGATGCCGCCGCGCGAGACGTCCAGGCTGCGATCAACGCCGCGCTCGGCCAGCTTCCTGCCAACCTGCCTACCCGGCCCAGCTGGCGCAAGGTGAATCCGGCCGACGCGCCCATCATGATTCTGGCGCTCACCTCAGAAAGCATTACCCTGCCCCGCATGTATGACGTGGCAGACTCGGTGCTCGCGCAGAAGCTCTCGCAGGTCCAGGGAATTGGGCAGGTATTCGTCGGCGGCGGCGCCCGTCCGGCGGTGCGCGCGGAGGTGAATCCCACACTGCTGAGCCATCTTGGCGTTGGCGTGGAACAGGTGCGCAACGCTCTGGCAACCGCCAATGCCAACCGGCCCAAAGGTGAAATCGCCAGCGGAATCAACTCCTGGCAGATTACCGCCAACGATCAGCTCTTCAAGGCTGACGAGTACCGAAAAGTCATTGTCGCGGGGAACAAGAACGGGACCGTCCGCCTCGGCGACGTAGCCGACGTGCAGGATTCGGTGGAAGACATCCGCAACGCCGGCCTGGCCAACGGCAAGCCCGCAGTGCTGATGATCGTTTTCCGCCAGCCGGGCGCGAACATCATTGAAGCGGTAGACAGCGTGAAGGCCCTGCTGCCCCAGCTTCAGGCCTCCATCCCTGCCGCCATGCATCTTGAGGTGGTGCTGGACCGCACCCTGACCATCCGCGCTTCGGTCAGCGATATTCAGCGGACTCTGGTGATCTCGATCATCCTGGTCGTGCTGGTGGTCTTTGTCTTCCTGCGCAACCTGCGGGCGACCTTCATTCCCAGCGTGGCCGTGCCTCTCTCGCTGATCGGCACATTCGGCGTAATGTACCTGCTTGACTACAGCGTGGACAATCTCTCGCTCATGGCGCTGGCCATCTCCACTGGATTCGTGGTGGACGATGCGATTGTGGTGATTGAAGACATCACGCGGCACTTGGAGCGCGGCGTCGATCCGGTCACCGCCGCCTTCCGCGGCGCTCGCGAAATCGGCTTTACCGTTCTCTCCATGAGCAGTTCGCTGGTGGCCGTCTTCATCCCGATTCTCTTCATGTCAGGGCTGGTGGGCCGCTTCTTCCGCGAGTTCGCCGTCGTGCTCAGCACCGCCATCGGCATATCGCTGCTCATTTCGCTCACGCTCACGCCCATGCTCTGCGCCAAGTTCCTGCGCCGTCCGAATGAAGAGAAGCACGGGCATCTCTACCGGCTGAGCGAGCGCGGCTTTAATCTCCTGCACCGTACCTATCGCGTCAGCCTGGGCTGGGTGCTCCGTCACCAGACGCTCACCCTGCTCATCACCATCGGTACCGCGGTGCTCAGCGTCTATCTCTACGTCAAAGTTCCCAAGGGCTTCTTCCCGCAGCAGGACACCGGCCGCTTTGGCGGCGCCGTGCAGGCCGAGCAGGATATCTCCTTCCCTGCTCTGCGCGACAAGATGAAGCAATACGTCGACATAGTCCGCAAGGATCCTGCTGTGAGCACTGTAATGGCTTTCTCCGGCGGTCAGGGCACGTCTAACACCGGGCGCATGTTTGGCACGCTCAAGCCTCTCAACGAGCGCGATAAAGTCCATGACCGCTTCGGCACACATCCGGTCAGCGTGGAACAGGTCATCAACCGTCTGCGAGGAAAGCTCGCCGCGGTTCCCGGCGCCACCCTTTTCCTCACGGCGGTGCAGGACCTCAACATCGGCGGGCGCTTCTCCAATGCACAGTTCCAGTACACGCTTCAAGCCGAAGACCTGAACGATCTGAACTACTGGGCTCCACGCATCCTGCAAAAGCTGCGTACCATTCCTGAACTGCGCGACGTGAACACGGACCAGCAGGACAAAGGCCTCTCTGCGCAGGTGCAGGTTGACCGCGACACGGCCTCCCGCCTCGGCATCTCTCCCGCGCAGGTGGACCAGGCGCTCTACACTTCCTTCGGGCAGGCGCAGGTCTCCACCATGTATCGCCAGCTCAACCAGTATCACGTGGTCATGGAAGTGGATCCGAAGCTGATGTCCGGGCCGGAAGCGCTGCAGAACACCTATGTGAAATCCTCCACCGGCGTGGAAGTTCCGCTGGCGGCATTTGCGCATTACGTGCCCAGTAATACTTCCCTGCAGGTGAACCACCAGGGCATTTTCCCGGCTGTCACCATCTCATTCAATTTGGCCTTGGGGGTGCCGCTCGGCAATGCAACCATAGTCGTGGAGCGTGCCATGCGTGAACTCGGCGTCCCTTCCACGGTTCACGGAGGATTCCAGGGCACCGCAGCTGCGTTCCAGGAGTCGCTTGCCAACCAGCCCATCCTGATTCTGACGGCGCTGATTACGGTTTACATCGTGCTCGGCATGCTCTACGA
>JBAIYI010000532.1:0-1904 GCA_037915955.1 Terriglobales bacterium | reverse complement strand
ATACCCTGAAGTTCGGCCCGGTCGGCTGGAGTGTCGGTGCGGGACAGCAGCCGGTCCACCAGTTGTTCGAACCGGATCTTGACCATGCTTTCTGGAGGGACGGTATCGACAAGGCGGTTGTAGGCGTCGAGAGTTGTGTAAACCCGTCCGATGGCACGGCGCCGCTCAGTTTGCCGCTGATACTCCTTTACCGGCTCAACGGCGTCTGCAAGTATCTGGAGTGAGTACGTGTCACCGGAAGCCGCCAGGCGTTCCAGCATGGGTTGGTATTGAGCGCGATGGGTGAGTCCCGTGGGCAGCCACTCCAGCCGTAGGCTCTCGCTCAGCATTCGCCGGTACATCGAAGGAACACTGGTTACGCTCTGCGGCGACCAAAATCGTTCCGCGATCGCCGCCATTCTCGGCCAGATACGAGAGTCGATGGTCTCGGGCGGGGTAAGCTCCGACCACATACAGGCCTCGCCGCCGAGTACCAGCTTCTCCTGCTCGGGGCTGAGTGCCGGCTCACCGCCTACCGGATCGACGGAGTAGTGAAATGCCGCCGGCTGCGACAGATCGAGGTAATAGCCGTGAGAACGGATCCCCCGGTATCCCTGACTGACGGCGTCACGAATGCCTTTCGGTCCGCGCCAGGACTGGATGATGCTCTCTTTCGGCAGACCGGGCTGAAGGATCTCATCCCACCCGATCATGATCTTGTGGTGCTTGGCGACGAGAGCCTGCACGCGCTTGCTGAAGTACGCCTGTAGCGCCGCGTTGTCCGCGAGACCATGCGCTTTCCGGAATGCCTGAATCCTGGGATTCGTGGCCCACTGGACTCCGTTCACTTCATCGCCGCCAACATGGAAGTAGGCATCGGGGAAGAGCTTTGCCATCTCGCCAATAAAACGGTCCAGGTGTTTGTAGACTCTCTCTTCGGTCGGATCCATTGCCGGGTCAAAAACGCCGGAGAGATACTCCATCCGATAAGGCCCGGGCAGGCTGGCGAGTTCGGGATATGCGACTAGCCAGGCGGTACTGTGTCCCGGCATATCGAACTCAGGAATGACGCGAATACCTCGATCGCGCGCATATTCAAGAATCTGCTTGATCTGCTCCTGGGTATAGTACTGGCCCTCCGATCCCAGTTCGTGGAGCTTCGGCAGCTTGCGGCTCTCTACCCGGAACCCCTGATTGTCGGAGAGGTGCCAGTGAAAGACATTGAGCTTTACCGCTTCCATGGCATCGAGATTCCGTTCCAGCACGGCGACCGGCTGGAAGTGCCGGGCAACGTCGATCATCAGTCCGCGCCAGGGGAATCGGGGACGGTCCTCAATGACAGCCTCGCGAACGCTGAAGTCTTCCGGCGTAAGTTGCACGGACTGCAAAAACGTCTGCAGGCCACGGAGGATTCCCAGCGGGTTTGCTGCTGTCAGCTTCGCTCCCGAAGGCGTGATCTCCAGACGGTAGGATTCGTCTTCGCCGAGTTCCTGGACAGGAGCGCTTGGACCCGCAGCCTGTATCACCAGTTTCGCGCCGCCACCAGGTTTGACAGGGGCCCGGAACGGAATCCCGGTCTCGCGTGACAGCGTGGCGGCCATGCGCTCGGCGGCACGGTGTAGCCGAGGCTCGTCGTACCCGGCGATGGCGATGGAGAAAGAGCCATCGATGACTAGCTTCCCGGCACCGAACCTTACCGAGGCCGGCATCGGCATCAGGTCAGGCCCGGAAGGTTCCTGGGCGAAAGCTGTACCGAGAGCGAGTACAACCAGCAGAAAAACCCGTCGTACGGAAAGCATCGTGACTCCGCGAGACAAGAAAGTAGGCAGGTCGTCCTGAACCGGCCTGCCGAAATTCTATAGACCAGCATCTAAACTCCGCAAAGAGCGCACCTATTCTCCACGCGGACGATCGCCGCCGGCTTC
>JBAIYI010000691.1:0-8007 GCA_037915955.1 Terriglobales bacterium | reverse complement strand
TGATTTCAAGGTGCTTCGGCTTGCCCGTTGCCAGATCCAGAAGGCTCAGCGAGCCAAACTGTTCAAAAACAATAGCGCCCGGTCCCGCCGAGGCCGACTTGATGTCGCTATCGGCGGCCAGAACTGTTTCCACCTTCTTCGTCTTCAGGTCGTACGTATACATGCTCACTGGGCCGTTGCGGTCAGAAAGAAAATAGATCTTGCTGCCAATCCACATCGGGTTACCGTCATTGGAGCCATCGCGCGGAACTTTCTCAATTTCGTAGTCGGTCAGGTTGGCGACCCAGATGTGCGAGGCCTTGCCGCCGCGATACCGCTTCCACCCAATCGCCGAAAGGCGACGGTTGTTGTCTGTAGGCACATAGGCGATCGATTTGCCATCAGCCGAATAGGAGCCTGCTTCGCCCATCGGGAGCGGCAGTTCGCGCGGAAGGCCGCCTTCAGGCGACACAGTGAAGAGGCGGTTGAAACGTGAGTAGCTGTTGCGGCCCGAGCGGAAGAGAATCTGCTTGCCATCCGGCGTCCAGCCAAGCACTTCATCCACGCCCGGATGATGCGTCAGCCGCCTCGGCATGCCGCCGTTGGACGGCATAACGTAGACGTCTACGTTTCCGTCGTAGTCGCCGGTGAAGGCAATCATGGAGCCATCCGGAGAGAAGACCGGGTCGCTTTTGGTCCCAGCGCCGCTGGTGAGCAGCCGGGCCTGGCCTCCATCGCGGGAAACGATCCAGAGATCGCCTGCGTAGCCAAAGGCGATCTGAGTTTTGGAGAGTGTCGGCTTCTGCAGAAGTAGGGGTCCGGAAGCCTTGGCCGTACTGGCAGCGATCATGAGAACGACGAAGCACAAAAAAGATGTGAGCAGGGATTTTTTCATAGGCACCGCCGAGAAGAGACAGTTGGAGAAGAAGAAGGTTAGCAGCTATTCTGGCGGGGAACAAGGGATCGGTCTCTGTTTGTATCCCGAGCGGAGCGAGGGATTCCTATCGAGCCGAAAGTCATTAGGCCTCAACTTTTTTAGATTGCCAGGCTCGCCGAAATTGCCAAGATTGACGATTTGATTTCGCGATGCAAGTAGCGCGAGAACTCTACGCTGCTTGCCTACGCTTTCTCCAGCAGCACCACGACGTGCGCAATCGCGGCATTCTCCGTGCCCAGGCCTTCCGGAGTCTTTGCCTTAATCCCCACCTGATCCGCATTGATTCCCAGCAGATCCGCCACACGCTGTTGAATGTTCTTGCTGTGCGGGACGATCTTTGGCGCGGCCAGGATCAGCGTAGAGTCCACGTTGGCGATCTTGTATCCCGCCGCTTTGACCTGCTTCAGGGCTTCAGCGATAAAGATGGCCGAATCGGCGCCTTTCCACTTCGGGTCGGTAGGCGGAAAAAACGTGCCAATATCTCCAGCGGCAATCGCGCCAAGCAATGCATCAGTAATTGCGTGCAGCAGGACGTCGCCGTCGGAATGGCCGGCCAGACCTTTGTTGTGGGGAATGGAAATTCCACCGATTTTTAGGGGAACGTTCTCGCGAAACTCATGCGAGTCGAATGCGTAACCAATTCTCATCAAAATACCTACCGCGCCGCCTTTCGCTGTTCAATCAGGAACTCAGCCAACTCCATGTCCCCCGGCGTCGTGATCTTGATATTCCTTGGCGAGCCCATGACTACCCACACGCTTTCACCCACGCGTTCGACCAGGGAAGCTTCGTCGGTGCCCACATAGCCGTCCGCTGCAGCTGAATCGAAGGCGCGCTTGATCAGTTCATAACGAAACCCCTGCGGCGTCTGCGCCTGAACAACGCGTTCGCGCGGAATGGTTGAAGTAATGATCGCGCCATCGGCCGCGCGTTCCACCTGCTTGATCGTGTCAACGGCGGGAAGTCCGGCAATAGCGGCTCCGTGCTTTTGCACTTCCTGAATTACATCGGAGATGATTTCGTTATCGACGAACGGCCGAACAGCATCGTGCACCAGCACAATGTCATCTTTCGCTGCCTTCAGGCTGCCCAGCGCATTGCTGACGGAATCCTGGCGATGCTCCCCGCCTTCAACCATCACAACTTTGCCATCGAGACCTTCTTTCGCCAAGCGCTGGCGGCACTGCTCCATTTCATTCTTGCGCAGGGCAATCACGATATCGGTCACCTGCGGGTGCGAGGTGAAGCAGCGCAGCGTGTGTACGAGAATGGGTGTCCCAGCGATCTCGAAGAATTGCTTGGAAGGCACACCTTTGCCGGCGGGCGCCATGCGGGTGCCAAGTCCTGCGGCGGGGAGAATCACAATGACCTTCATAAGGGACTGAAAGTATAACAACTTCCCGTGGCATGCTGCTGTCAGCCGAAGTGGGCCTCTGCTGTAAGTCGTGGTGAGCAGTTTTATTATTAGTGAGTGATCGAGAAGCTCAGGAAAACCATCGCTAAACACGCTCTCCTTCATCCCGGCGAGCGTATCGCTGTTGCATGCTCCGGCGGCGCGGATTCGATCGCACTTCTGCGTGGGCTGCTGGAACTGCGAGCAGAGCTTGGCGTGGTGATCTCGGTCGCGCACTTTCATCATGGAATCCGGGGAGCAGAGGCCGATCAGGACTGCGAATTTGTTTCCGCGCTGGCGCGGCAGTTCGATCTTGAGCTGCATCTTGGACGAGGCGATGCACCGGCTTACACACGGGAACGCAAGCTCAGCCTTGAAACCGCCGCGCGGGAACTGCGCCACGCCTGGTTCGCCGAGCTGATCAACAAGGGTAAAGCCGACAAGATTGCTACGGCACACACACTCGATGACCAGGCCGAAACCCTACTGATGCGGGTAATCCGGGGTACAGGAATTCGCGGTCTTGCCGGGATCGCGCCGTACCATCACGAGAAGTCGCTCATCAGGCCCTTACTGGAAATCTCACGCGCCGAGGTTGAATCGTACTTGCGGGGGCTGAAGCAGCCCTGGCGCGAAGACCTGAGCAATCAGGACCGGGCGCACACCCGTAATCGCGTCCGGCTCGATCTATTGCCCCTGCTTGAGCGCGATTTCAACCCCAATATCCGGCACACCCTTGCTGATCTGGCGCAGATCTCTGCCATTGAAACGGATTACTGGACAAAGCAGTTGGAGGCGATTGCCCCACAGCTTCTCAGACAAGGCAGGCCTACGCGCAGCGGTCGAGCCTCCACCGGGGATGCCGCAAATGTCTGGTCGATTGACCTGCAAACCTTTCAGGCATTACATCCGGCGTTCCGGATGCAGATGCTTGCGCACATGGGAAATCGGCTGGGTTGCGCTCTGGAGTCCAAGCACATCCGCCAGCTACTTTCTCTTGCTGATGACAAAGCCGGAAGGAAGCTCGTTTTGCCGGGGAAGCTGGTCGCGATCCGGACCTTCCGCGAGCTTCAGTTTGCCCCGGAGGCCGATCTGAACACTCAAACAGCGGCTACAAATTACGCTATCCGCCTCCCCATCCCGGGCGAAGTCGAGGTTTCCGAGTTGGGTACCCTCTTCAAGGCCACGCTTATTCAGGCTGGTGATGCGGAGCTTTCGCGCTATAATCCCGCAACGCTTTTGAACGGTGCCCTGCTCGGACCGGAGGTAACGGTCAGAAACTGGCGTGCGGGGGACCGCTTTTTCCCCGCACATGCACAGTCCCCGAGGAAAATAAAGGAGTTACTCCAACCCGGCCGTATGGGCCGGCCGCTTTCCCCGACCGAACGCCAGCTGTGGCCGGTGGTGGAGAGCGGCGACCAGATTGTATGGGTGCGTGGTTTTCCCGTGGCGGGGGAATTTGCCTTCCGGGCAGGCACAGCGGTGCTGATCGAAGAACGAGAATCCAATTTCTGAGACAAAATTGTGAGCAACAGCCTCGCACAGCAGTATCCAAAGGTACTCTTCTCCGCCGAGCAGATTCAGCAGCGGGTGCGCGAAATGGCCCGGCAAATCTCGTCTGACTATCAGGGGAGAACGCTCCACGTCGTGGGCGTGCTGGAAAATGCCTTTATCTTCACCGCCGACCTGCTCCGCGCCCTCGACCTGACAGTGGTCTGCCAGTTTGTCAGGGGTGCATTCACCGAATCCAGCGCCGGCACTGCAGAGATTTTTTACAGCCCGGAGCTGGATGTGAAGGGCCAGGACGTGCTGCTTGTGGAAAGCCTGGTGCAATCGGGCGTTACGACGGAGTTCCTGATCAGGAACCTGATGGCTAGGGGTGCCCGGACGGTGAAACTGGCCGTCCTTTTGGACAAACAGGCGGCCCGCCGGGTGTCACTGCAACCCGATTACTTTGGTTTTCTGCTAGGCGATCATTTTGTCGTAGGCTATGGGTTGGGAGCGCCCCATATTGGCCGAAACCTGCCCTATATCGCCGCAGAGTCTTAGTACACCCGTGGGCAGGGCTAAGCCGTTTTACGGCCTGCGGGGGTGTCCAAAGCGGTATAGAATTGTTGGAACGGCGAAGTTTTAGAGCCAAAGCTGCCGCCAACGCATCTAAGTTGTTGGCGGGTCTTCAGTCTGAGCTTTAAGACGATTTCGCTTTCGCGAACATTTTTCCGTTCCAAAACGTCTTTATAAACGTACAGATCGGAAAGGGGTCTGTTTCCAGCCGGAGCAGGTCCGAAAGGAATCAGGAGTACCGAGTGAATTCAACATTTAAGACCGTGGTCCTGTGGGTAGTCTTGCTGCTCGTGGGAGTGGTGCTGTGGAACCTCATCCAGCATGGCAGTTCCGGGGCAAAAGAGGCGGAGATCTCCTACACGGATTTCACGAACGCGGTGGGCCAAAACAACGTGAAAAAGGTGGAGATCGAGGGGAATCTTGCTCGCGGCGAGTACAACACCCCGGTGGACGGAAAAAGCCTTTTCCGCGCCTACGTTCCCACCAACAATCCTGAGATGCTGAAGGCACTGGACGCCAACAAGGCCACCAAGGTCACCTTTAAGGATGGCTCCGGTTCCAACTGGCCCATGCTTCTCATTCAGTTCTCTCCCCTGTTGCTGATCGGCGTGCTCTGGTTCGTGATGATCCGCCAGATGCAGACCGGGGGCAACAAGGCGCTGAGCTTCGGTAAGAGCCGCGCTCGCCTGCTCTCCATGCAGCAGAAGAAAATCACGTTCAAGGACGTGGCCGGCGTGGATGAAGCCAAGGAAGAGCTTCGCGAAATCATCGAATTCCTGCGCGAGGCGCAGAAATTCCAGAAGCTCGGCGGACGCATTCCCAAAGGCGTGCTGCTGGTCGGACATCCGGGAACTGGCAAGACCCTGCTGGCCCGCGCGGTTGCCGGCGAAGCAAACGTGCCATTCTTCAGTATCTCCGGTTCTGATTTCGTCGAGATGTTCGTAGGCGTGGGCGCAAGCCGCGTTCGCGACCTGTTTGAGCAGGGCAAGAAGAACGCGCCCTGCATCATCTTCATCGACGAAATCGACGCCGTAGGCCGCCATCGTGGCGCAGGCCTGGGCGGCGGACACGATGAGCGCGAACAGACCCTGAACCAGCTGCTGGTGGAAATGGACGGCTTCGAGTCCAACGAAGGCGTGATCCTGATTGCCGCTACCAACCGGCCAGACGTGCTGGATCCGGCACTGCTGCGCCCCGGTCGTTTCGATCGCCGCGTGGTGGTGCCACTGCCAGATGTTCGCGGACGCGAAGAAATCCTCCGCGTGCACACGCGCAAGATTCCGTTGGCCGACGACGTGGATCTCTCGATCCTCGCCCGCGGCACACCGGGTTTTTCCGGCGCCGAACTCTCCAATATGGTGAATGAAGCGGCGCTTAACGCTGCCCGCTGCAATCGCAAATCAGTGCTCATGTATGACTTCGAACTCGCCAAGGACAAGGTCCTGATGGGTGCGGAGCGCAAGAGCATGCTGCTCACGGAAGAAGAAAAGAAAGTCACGGCCTATCACGAAGCCGGCCACGCTCTTGTGGCAGCACTTATGCCTCATGCGGACCCACTGCACAAAGTCACCATCATCCCGCGCGGAATGGCGCTGGGCGTGACCATGCAGCTGCCGGAAACCGACAAACACAATTACACCCGCGACTACCTGGAAACCCAGCTTGCGGTCCTCATGGGCGGACGCCTGGCGGAGGAGATTTTCCTCGACCAGATGTCCACCGGCGCAGGCAATGACATTGAGCGCGCCACTGATATGGCCCGCAAGATGGTCTGCGAATGGGGCATGAGCAAGCTCGGTCCGCTCACCTTCGGCAAAAAGGACGAGCAGATTTTCCTTGGCCGCGAGATCGCCCAGCATCGCGACTTCAGCGAAGAAACGGCCCGCGAAATTGATGCCGAGGTCCGGCGCTTCGTGAATACCGGGTACGATAACGCGAAGAAAATCATCTCGGATAACAACGAAATCCTGAAGCGCATTGCTGCAGCGCTTCTGGAGCGTGAGGTCCTGGATGCTGCTGAGCTCAAGCTGATCATTGAAGGCAAGCCGCTGCCCGCCCGTGTGCCGCCCTCCAAGGGTGACGATGGCGTGCAGCAGGTGCTGCGTCCCGAACCGGGCCGCACCCCGGGAATCGCTCCCGGCAAACCATCGCCAGCGTAATCCGACCCAATTCAACCGATTTCAGGGCAGCTTCCGCTGCCCTGATTTTTTTGTCCTCCCAAGCTGCCAAATCGGCTCCAGCCCGCATCAGAATCCAGAGTAGCTGCTTCGCTCCCGGGCAGCTTTGTATAGGTTCCGTTGCAGGCTTCATCCCCCATTTTCCAGGCTTGACCCTCATTTTTGTTGTCGCTTGTAAACCGTCATTTTTTGTGCTGTAGAATCCGGAGGGTTACCAGGCATGGCAACCAATGCCATTGTTGCCGGGAATGTCAGTGTCAGGCGGGAAGTTCAGCCGGCCGCTTTTGAGCAGGATTACTTTACCCTGCGCCGCAGCAGCGGCCTGTTTTCTCAATCCTGCATCTGCTTTGACGAACAGGGTGCAAGCCTCGCCTATGTCCGCTCGATCACGGGCATCCCGCGCCAGGGCATGCCGGTTTATACCGATCCCACGAGCAGTTTCCAGCTCCTGAACATTCGGCGCAGGACCTGTGGCGGTTTTGAGGTGGAAGACTCCTTTCACCGTCGCCGCGCCGGCTGCGTGCACAAGTTCGAAGGCAACTGGCTGCTCAAGAGCGCACACGGCGTGGTGGTTGGTGCCATGATCGGCCAATCGCATGTGCTTGGGCTGCTACGCCGCTGCCTGGGCCAGTGGCTCCCGCAGACCTTTACGCTGGAATACCAGGGGGAAGTGCTGGGCAGCGTAACGCAGGAATTTCGCTGGGGACGCTACTGGCTCAACGCCGACCTTCGCGCTGACTACGACCATGTGCTGGACCGCAGGCTTGTGATGGCAGCACTGCTGCTGGAAATCTACGAGCACGGAAGCTGAAGATCACCACAAAGGAACACGAACGCACACAAAGGGTTTGCGGGTCGATAAGCTCGTTCGGGACTTTGTCGCGAGCCGATTTCAGCCTCACCAATGCAACGACATTCGGCTTTGCGTGAAGGGCACCACGACTTTTCAAGTATGGTGTCAACCTTCGTGCTCCTTCGTGTCCTTTGTGGTCACGTTGTTTCTAGTTTCAGCTTCTCCGTCGTAATCGGCAGCCTGCGTACTCTCTTCCCGCATGCCGCGAACACGGCATTAGCCGCAGCCGTACTTTGTGCCGGTGAGCTGGAGTTCATCGCGGAGTACCCAGAGCAGTGGAGTTTCAGGCTCGGCGGTGACTCGGCAAAGCTTGCCGTTGACGCGCAGGTTGTATTGCGGCATGGCGGAAATTCCTGCCGCTTATGGACGCCAAACCCGCGCAAACGCTAGCGGGGCGCCAGATCAGGCCTTTGAAACACAGAGGAACAGAGGACACGAAGGATTGGGGCAAGTGAGAATGCAGCGTAACTACGCTCGCGGTTGCGAATACACCCGTCCCCTTGCTCTGGTGCTCCTCGATTTTCCTCTGAATTTAGAGACGACATTCGGAGCCCAGAAAGGAGATCGTTCGGTTGCTCGGTTGACTGGCACGGATCAGCTGTTA
>JBAIYI010000009.1:0-1636 GCA_037915955.1 Terriglobales bacterium | reverse complement strand
TGGTGAGCTTCTCCAACATCATGAACGGCTATGGCCGCGCAGTGATGATCGATCACGGGAACGGCATCAGCACGCTCTATGGCCACATGTCAGGATTTGCGGTGAGCTATGGGCAGCTGGTGCATCGTGGCGATACCATCGGTTACGTGGGCTCCAGCGGCCGCAGTACCGGACCCCATCTCCACTACGAGGTACGCATCTTCAACACACCTGTAAACCCGCACAAGTACCTGCGCTTCACGTTCAGCCAGCAGGTGGCGTCGGGGTCACTGTAAAAAGCAATTAGCAAATAGCAATTGGAATTGGCCAGAGCGGCATGGTGTCGCCGGGCATTCGCATGCCCCGCGGCGCTGTTTTTGTCTCGGGCTCAGCGTCTGCGGTGTCTTCTGCGCGGCGCCGGTGACGGGCTTGGGGACGCTTCGGGCGGAGCGGGGCTGGTGATGCCGGTGGAGGCTTCCGAGGCAATCTTGCTCACTACGCGCTGCGGCAAAGTTGCGGTGATCACGGCAACGTTCTTCTGCTGCTCGATGCGGATGCTATCGATCGCCGCTTTCAGGTCGGGATCGCTGCCTTTGACGCCAACGGATTTTTCTACCGCGCGATACATGGAGAGAAACCTGCTGGCGGAATCCACGATGCGCGCAGCGTCTTTTTCCGTGCCCGCGAAAACGTCAGCGCGAAACTGGATTTCACCGGTGAACCGCAGGGATGCGACCGAGACGGTGTTCTCAAGAAAATCGAAGCTGAACCCGCCGGGAAGCTGCGCCTGCTGCGATGGCTTGACGCGCGCAATCATCCACGCAAGGCTCGCCGTGGGAACGTGCTCGTAGTAGGTCTGGAGCAGTGAAGGACCTTCAGCACGTTTCAGGCTTGCGTCGATGATTTCGTGCATAGGATCGGCAGAGGCCATGTTGGTTACCGCGATCCGTTTAGCATCAAGCATTGCGACGCGAACGGTGTGGCCTTCGTGAGGAATCGAGTAGATCTGGTGGCCGGTGTAGTTTTCCTGCGAGGCGGAAATTTTGTCGAGATACGCGCGCAGGCGCTGCGCGTCGAAGCGTCCGCTGAAGACTTCAGAGGATTCGGTATCAGAGCCATCGGGAGTGTCACGGCGGGAGATGGCCACGTCGTCCAGATCGCGCTCGAACTGGATTCCAGTCGCGTCAATAAATTGTTTGTATTCCGGGGCCACAGCGACCGGATGGTTTTCTGCCGCGCGCCGGCACCAGCTGGCGGGAGAGCAGTTGAGGTAGCCGATAATCTCGCCTTCCGGGAGCAGCCGGGCCGAATCCGGCGACTGGGTGGAGCGTTCATAAAAAACAATGGCCACGGTGCCCAGGGCGGCCAGTAAGAGGATTACAATCAGCAGCTTGCGGGATTTCAGCTTATTCGCGTCGAGCATTGAAGCTCAGTATAGATGAGAGAAGTTTTTCCGGCAGGCCCGTTTGCGTGCCGGAAACTTGGTACAATAAATTTCGGAATTATTTTCCACTTTTTTGCGGCGTTCACCGGGTGTTGACCCGTTGGGTGCTGCTGTTGCACGCGGATTGCCGCTGTGCTAACTTATTTACTTTGCCCCAGTTAACGGGGCTTGGACTTGTGCTGGCGTAGCTCAGCTGGTAGAGCATCTGATTTG
>JBAIYI010000891.1:0-6399 GCA_037915955.1 Terriglobales bacterium | reverse complement strand
ACCTCCATGGGATCGAACCTGCGCTTGGCAAGCTGAGCCAGATCATTCCGTCCCAGCCGCTCGCGCGCCTTCAGGCCCAGTTGTTGCGCCTTTTCACGTGTCATCACTTATCTATTCCTTGCGGAGGGTAGCAGTACCTGCAATGGTTTTCCGCCTATTCCATTTCACCATCAGCGGTGCCACCTCTGGTTCCAAGCTCCTTATTCACCGTTATTTAACACCCGATTCACCGGATTGAAACCTGCGATTGCTACAAAGATAGTGCATGATGCCGGAGCGCTTTTTCGATACGGTAATCCTCTCCGACTTGCACCTGGGATCGGACATGAGCCGCGCCCGTGACGCTCTGGAGTTCCTCCAGACTGTTGCTCTTCGCCGCCTCATCCTGCTGGGCGATATCTTCGCCGACCTCAACTTCAGCCGCCTGACGAAAGAGCACTGGAAGTTTCTCGGCTATATCCGCAAGCTTTCCAATCCCAGGCACAATGTCGAAGTCGTCTGGGTGGAAGGGAACCACGATCACGGCTTGACGGAAGTCATGTCGCACCTGGTGGGAGTGCCGGTCTATCAGCAGTATGAGTGGGACTACTGCGGAGTGCGGCACCTGGCCATCCACGGCCATCAGTTCGATAGTTTTGCCATCAGGAACTTCAAGATTACGCGGCTGGGGCAATTCATTTTCCTCTGGCTGCAAAAACTCGACCGAAAGCACCGGCTTGCCCGCTACCTTGACCGTCTCAACACAAGATGGCTGCGCCTTTCGGCGCAGGTAGCCCAGGGCGCGCTCAGCTACGCAAAACAAGGCAAGGCTGAGCGCATCTTCTGCGGTCACACTCACGTCCCGCTCGCCGAGGAGCGGGACGGCGTGGCCTATTACAACTCCGGTGCATGGGTTGACCTCCGCTGCACTTATATCGGCATTAATCGTGAAGGAGTCGAAATTTATGAGTACCTCCCTGGCGCAACTGACCGTAGTGATTCCAGCCAAGAACGAGGCGCGCTTGTTGCCGAACCTGCTGGAGTCGCTCTGCCGGCAGGACTACCCGCTCCTGCGTTCCACTAAAATTTTCGTCGCCGACGCAGGCTCTACCGACGGCACGCAGGAACTGGCGCTTGGTTTCGCTGACCGGCTCGATATTGAAGTCGTACCCGGCGGCCTGCCATCTGTTGGTCGCAACGCCGGAGCAAAGCGCGCCGCCACGCCGTACGTCCTGTTCATTGACGCCGACATGGAGTTGAAAGACCCCACGCTTCTGCGTCGCTCCATGGCGCTGATCGAACGCCGCAAGCTCCACTGCGTGACCACGAACATCTGGTGCAGCAACGGCTCCGTACGTGACCACATTCTCTACACCCTCAATGACATTGCCCAGTACGGCTCCATGCTCGTGGCCCCGTTCAGCACCGGCATGTTCATGCTGTTCGAGAAGGCGATATTTGACCGCCTTGGCGGCTTCCATGAAGGCGCGCTCTACGCGGAAGACTACCTGCTCAGCAAGAAGGTTTCGAACCGCCGCTTCGGGATCGTCAGCGGGCGCATCTTCACCACCAACCGCCGCTTCCGCAACATGGGTTACCTGAAAATCGCCGGGCTGTTCCTGAAAACCATGTTCAACACCTTCAACGACAGCTATTTCCTCCATGACCAGGGATACTGGCACCAGAAGGTCTAAAATCCACTTCAGGAATGGATAACGGACCCGCTCAGCCAGACAATCACATCTTTCCGCCCGGCTTCCTCTGGGGTGTGGCCACTGCTTCCCATCAGGTGGAAGGCGGCTGCACGAATAACCAGTGGTCGCAGTGGGAGCAGCAGGGGCGCATCAAGTCGGGTGACCGCGTGGGCCTGGCCTGCGACTGGTGGCAGAACGCCGAACGCGATTTCGACCTCGCCAAAGCTCTCGGCGTCAATGCGCTGCGCCTCTCCGTGGAATGGAGCCGCATCGAGCCGCGGGAAGGCGTGTTCGACGAGAGCGCTCTCACCCGATATCGCGCGATGCTGATTGCGCTGCGCGAGCGCGGCATACGTCCATTTGTCACGCTGCACCACTTCACCAACCCGCTCTGGTTCGAGCGCCAAGGGGCGTTTGAATCACCGGCTTCCGTGCGGGTCTTTGAGCGCTTTACCCGGCGCGTGGTTTCGGATCTTCGCGATCTCTGTTCCGACTGGTGCACCTTCAACGAGCCCAACGTTTACGTTTCGCTGGGATACTTTCTCGGCGAGTTTCCTCCGGGACGTAAAGGCAAGTTCGTGCAGGCGGCGCGGGTCACGCGCAACCTGCTTCTGGCGCACGCGGCTGCGTATCGCGTGATCCATGAATTGCAGGCGGAAGCCAATGTCGGCTGGGCGCAGCATTACGTGGTTTTCAAGCCGAGAGAAACCGAATCTGCCGTTGACCGCTGGCTCTCCGGATTCATGGACCGCCGCTTCAATGACAACTTTGCAGGAAGCATCCTGGATGGCCGCGCGCCATTCCCGCTTAGCAAATTCGGCGATTCCTTGCCGCAAGTGCGGGGAACCTGCGACTACATGGGCATCAACTATTACAGCCGGCTGCGCGCCGGGTTCAACATTCGTAGCCCGAAGACTCTCTTTTTCCAGCTCACTGTCCCGGCGCACAAGCCGCAGGGAGACTCGGGAATCGAAGCGCCGTACGGAGAGGCGTATCCGGAGGGACTTCGCCGGGCGGTTAAGCACTTCAAGGGCTTCAACAAGCCGGTTTATATTCTCGAGAACGGCGTGCCGGACCGCGAGGACCGCATCCGACCATGGGTAATCCAGTCGTCAGTGGAGCAGATGAAAACTCTGCTCCACGAAGGCGTGGACCTTCGCGGCTACTTCCACTGGAGTCTCACTGATAACTTCGAATGGAATGAAGGCTGGCACTTGCGATTTGGGTTGATTGAACTCGATCCCCTCACCCAGGAACGCAAGCCTCGCCCCAGCGCCACGATTTATTCGGAGATCATCCGCACGAGCCGGAACGGATACCGTTCGTAGGCTTCTCACTGTCGCGTCCGCCTTAGCTCAACTATCACGTATGCTCGCGGTCTGTTCTGTCAGGAATGCTCCCGGTTTGGACCCCATTTGGGGGAGGGGGATACCCCATCCCCTCAAGTAGGATTCCAAAGCACTTAGGTCAAAGCTCCCCGGAACCCTCCCCGGCGAGCTCGCCGAAGCCCTCCCCGAGCGTTCCCGGAATTGTCGGAGAGCCCTCCGAAAATTGCCTCAAAGCTAGGAGCTGGAAGCTAGTAGCTAATTTTTCAAAGATCCGCGCCGCTCGCGCGACAATTCGCCTGGGCAAATCGGTCTAAATTACAACGGTTCGGTTGCACGAATCAACGGCGAAATAGGACAGTCCTGCCGCAGGCCGAAATCCCGCAAGCTGTTACACCGTCCATTTCCTTCCGCCACGTCGTAGCGGCGAATGGCCGCCCGCCTCACCGAAGAGGCGACGTCGTCAGCCTCCCTACGTAAGTGAACCCGCTGCACAGCTCCTAAAGCCGGGGCTCGCACTGGCAGCCTCTTCCATCTTTTCCTGTCTTGTGGCACTCTGGATTACCCCCTTGCTGCTTCACTGCTATTCCTGTATCAGGTAAGGAGCAATCTTGTCTTCGGTCACGGGTGCACGTCCGGCCTCCATCTTTGAAAGGGTGCAGGAGCTTTACGACCGTAATCTGTTTCAGCAGGCGTGGCGTGAGTCCGCGCACTACTGGACACGCGAGACCAGCGTCGCTGGGCTTTCCACCGAAGAGTTGGTTCTCGGCATGCGGCTGGCTTCACGGCTCGGCGGATTGCGTCTCAGCCGCTGGCTCGGTCGCGAAGCTCAGCGCCGTGATCCGCAGCATCCCAAGGTGCGGTACTTCACCTGCTTCTTGCGTCGCCGGGGATGGAGCTATTTCAAAAATATCCGCATGCTACAGGCGACGCCTGAACTCGAGGGCGCCGACCCGGACACGCAGTCAAGCTGGCTTGCTTATTCTGCCGTAGTATGGGCCTCCATTCGCGATTTTGATCGTGCACATGAATACCTCACTCGCGCCCGCGCGTTCCAGCCGAAGGATAACTGGATCTCCAGCTGTGAATCAGACGTATTCGCCTACGAAGATAAATGGCAAGACTCCCTCAACTCCGCTGAAGAGGCATGGCAGATCACACCCGGATCGCCCTATGCGGCCCGCAGCCTGGGCAGCGCCCTGCTGACCCTGGGCCGTGTGGACGAGGCGGCGCAGCGACTCGCTGCAGCGGCGCGGGCCGGAGAATCGTATGAAATCTCACAGCTCGCCTGCTGGTATCTGTGCGCGTGGGCTGAATCCGCTACTCTCGACGAGCGGAAGCGCATTCTGGCAGAAGCTCAAGACATCGCCGCGAACATTTCGGCGCTTGCTCCTCTTGCTGACCGCGATACACACGCGTCCATTGCGCGCACGCATCTGGACATTGCGCAACTGTGTGATGATCACGCCGCCATGGAGCAATGGGCGGAAGTCGCCCGTTCCGCCTTTCATCGCCGCGTCTTGGAGAATCTCCGGAAGAATCCCACTGGTAAGCGCCTGCGGCTGCCCTTTCGGCATGCAATCCAGAGACACAATGAATGCTTGCCCACGAGCGTCGGTTCGGCGATGGCTGCCATGGGTACACCGATTGACGCGGACGCCATGGCCGCTGAGCTTACCTTCGGTGGAACCCCGGAGTGGGCCGCCGGTGACTGGCTTGAGCAGCGCGGCTTTGTGGTGCGTTTCTTCGCCGCCACCCCTCAGGTCACCGCGGGCCTGCTGAGGAACGGCTTTGCTTTCGTGCTTACCCTGGAAAGTGATAGCAGCGCGCATGCTGTCGCTCTCGTTGGACTTGATGAAGCCGCAGGCACAGTCATCGTGCACGATCCTTCTGGCTGGCGCGAAACCGAATACCTGCTTGATTACTTCGGCCGGGATGAAGCCCCGCTGGGACCTCGCGCTATGGTCGCCGTTCTTCCTGAGCACGCGGCAACGCTGGATCGCCTGCTGCCGCCAGAAGATGCGGCGGCGTGTTCCGCGCGGGAAGATTGGAGGCGTGCCGGCTTTCTTCACGGCAACTTTGCCGCACGTCAGGCGCTTACTTCCATCACCGAGCGGTTGCCGCACCATCCAGTCGCATTGCTCATGCAAGCCTTGCAGGACCATGAGGACGGACGGGTCGGCCCTGCGCTTTCGCAGCTTCAGTCGCTCCTGGCGCGCTTCCCCAACTCGGCCTTCGTGCGCAGCAACCTGATCGCCTGCTGCCGTTCTGTCCGCAACACTTCTCTCATGCGGCAGACCCTTGCTGATGTGGTGGAGCGCGGCAAGCTTCCCGGAGTCGAGCAGCAGCAGGAGTGGCGCTATCCGCCTTCGGAATATCTCAGCGAATATGCCGATTTACTGCGGCTCTCGGCCGAAACTCGCGGCCGTGCGGAAGCTTTGCTCCATGGACTGCTCGCGCGCAATCCCTCCCACGCGCCGGCCTGGCACATCCTTGCCGACCTGCTATGGGACAACCGTGATTTTCAAGGCGCGCTGCTCGGCTATCGCATCTCCGCATTTCTCGCCGACCGCAATGAACACTACGCCCATGCCTATGCTGAGGTGCTCTGCCGCCTTGGCCGTGAGCAGGAGGGCTTTGCCTGGCTCCGCTCACGCGTCACCAGGTTCATCACCTCCTCCTATGCGGTCACCACCTGGGTCACGCTGATTAACCTGCTGGAGAAGCGCGGCTATCCGGAGGAGGCTCTCACCGCGGCCACGGAAGCGCTGGATGCCCAGCCGGACTCGGGTGAGCTGCTTGTCTTTCTCGTTCCGCTCTATGCTCGTATGGGCCTCTGGTCGACGGCTGAAAAACTGCTCGTCACGCTTGAACAGACCGGTAATCGCGCCTTGTTCCATAGAGCCGCAGCTTCGGTTTCGCGTATGCGGGGGGAACTGAACCAGGCCATCGATCACGCCGACGCATGGCTGCGTGAGTCGCCGCTCTCCATGGCCGCGCGCAATGAACTGGTTGACCTTATTGCCACTCGTGACGATGCTGCGGCCGCGCAAAAACTCGCACGCACATGGATGGCTGAGTATCCGCAGCATGAGGAGATCGAAGAGCTCTACTTCCGGCAGCTGGGCCGCAGCAGCTATGCCTCCATGCGCAGGTATCGCCTTCTGCTCAATCGCGTGAAGCGGAACCCGGAAGACAGCTGGGCATGGTGCGAGCTCGCCTTCCTCGCCATCTACGATTACCAGATTGGGGACGACGCGCTGCGATGCAGGTTGAAGGCGAAGATCCTCCGGTTCCTGGGCGAATGCGATCGCACGGCCCCGGGCCAACCCTTCACAGTGCGCGCTCATGCCGAGTGGCTGGAAGTCCAAGGCTTGTGGAACGAAGCGGTGGAGCGATGG
>JBAIYI010000809.1:0-5990 GCA_037915955.1 Terriglobales bacterium | reverse complement strand
ACGCCCTGGACCACGAAGAACGCGCTCAGCAGCAGCGTGAGTGTCAGCAAGCCAAGGCCGATGTTGGCGCGCAGGAAGAAGCCGGTGAACAGGTAAAGCGCGGCAACGCCCATTCTCCACAGTTTGTTCCCAATGCCTTCGCAGCTGAAGGCGTGCACAAACTGCACTACGCCGCCGACAATCATCATCCACGCGCTCAAAATCACCACTCCGATGGACATGGCGAACGGGAGCCCGATGGCGATAAATCCACCGATCATGAGCAGAACGGAGAGGAAGATCGAAAGACCGGTGGCTCGTTTCGAAAGCTTCTGCAATTCTTTCACGGGGATATTCGACACACCAATGGGGGAAGCCATGGCAGACTCCTTTCCTTCTATCTACTTCCACGCTAAAGAGTGGAGCCGGTCGGTGAATACTCGGAAAAGTGACAGTGGGCGAAGAGAAACGCAAAAACGCCCTGCTCAGGTAAGGAGACCTCTTGTTGAGCAGGGCAAGGAATATCAACGACGCACCCAGCTTGGCACAACTCGCCTTACGATGCACTTAAGTTTTGTCTTATCCCAAAATGGAACTGATGAGAGATTTTTTATCATTGAGAGTCGTCGTCGGCCCGGCTCATCGCAACCCAAAGCGGGTGATCAGCGTTCGTTCATCAGGGGTGACCGCGTGATTCTTCACGACACCCGTCCGCGGACTCCCCATCACATGCATCTGTGACCGCTGTCACCGCCGAGGTATACCTGCTCTTCTGCAATGAAGACAGCCCCTGGTCGTGATTCTGTCTCAGCGCCCGTAAAGCAAGCTGTAACGAACGGGCTGGCAGAATCACTCAAGTATAGGAAGCACCAGCGGAAGCCCAGGGCTGAACCGTTCTTGCCACGGAAGCGGTGGCCTGCTGCGCATTCTCCCCTGGAAGTCCAGGTAAACCGTTCAACTCCGGCGCAAGTTCGCCGGACCGGAAAGAAGCCGGCCGCGCAGCCGCGACAATACTCCTTTCATAAGAAGCTGCGGCTCACATAAAGCGCCGGCGCCGTTTACGCTTTTTTTCTTCAGACGGGGTCTTATGGCGCAGTCCATGCCAGAGATTCGCGATCTCATTGGCAGCCGCATTGAGCGTTTTGTCATTCAGGCAAGGCTCGGAAGCGGCGGAGTCGGGGAGGTCTACCTTGCGCATGACAGCGTGCTCAAACGGCTGGTTGCGATCAAAGCCATCCGCCGCGAGCACAGCCAGGACCCCAGCTTCCATCGCCGTCTGCTGCGCGAAGCCGAACGCGCCTCGCAACTCAACGACGAACGCATCGCCCGCATCTATGACGTGTTGGAGAGCCAGAGCCGCGCCTTTCTGGTGATGGAATATGTGCAGGGAGAAACCCTGCGCACCAGGCTCGGCAAGCCTCTTCCCACTGACGAGTTCTTTCACCTTGCTGAAGAGTGCCTGAACGGAGTTGCCGCGGCGCACGCATGCGGCCTGCTGCACTGCGACCTGAAGCCGGAAAACATCATGATCACCTCCGCCGGCCAGGTAAAGATCCTTGACTTCGGATTTGCGTGCCCGCTCCAAAGTGACAATACCCAGAGCTCGCTCACTACCAACACAACCCCGCGGGGTGGGACCCTCGGCTACATGGCTCCGGAGGTGCTGATGGGTCATCCGCCACATCCGGGAGCCGATATCTTTTCACTCGGTGTCATCCTCTATGAGGCTCTGACCGGCCTCCACCCTTTTCGCAGTGACGGTTCGCCAACGGCCGCGCGCGCGTTGACTGACGCACCGCATCCGATTCGCCGTCCGGTTCTGGCCGGCCTGGATGCTCTGATTTTCAAGATGCTGGCCAGGAGCCCGGCGGAACGCTATCAATCGTGCGCCGAAGTCCTGGCTGACCTGCGCTCCGTGCGTGAAGGCCGCGCTCCGGCCGCACTGATCCAGAAGCCAATGGCGAAGTCGCGCCCCTGGAGAGTGCGTGCGGTGACTGCCGCCGCTGTCGTTGTCTTACTGTTCGTCTCCTGGCCATCACCGACCCCGCCGCCTCCTCCACCAGGACGCTTGCTCGCCGTTCTTCCATTTCAGCCGGCGGATCCCAATGATGCCTCCACTCGCGCCCTGGCGAATGGTCTGACGGCTACGCTCACCGCAAGGCTGGGCGAGTTGGCAGAAAGCTACCGGCTGCAGAGTGTGCCTGCACCTGACCTACGCGCGCAGCACGCCACCGGCGCGCGCGAAGCCCGCGATCTTCTCGGCGCCACGCTTGCGCTTTCCGGCGACCTGCAGCCCTCCGGGAACACCATGCGTGTGACCTACAGTCTGGTCGACACGGCATCACTCCGCCAGGTGCAATCCGCCGTGATCACACAGGAGTCAAGCAACGTCTTCGAACTTCAGAACAGGGTATTCGGCGAAGTTCTGAACAGTCTTGATATCCAGCTGGCGGCGGAAGACCAGCAGCGGATGAAGGTACGCGGGAGTGTCCAGCCCGGTGCTTATGACGCGTATCTGCGCGGCTATGGATACCTTCACGTCTATGACCGTGATGAGAACGTGCAGAACGCCATCGCGGCGTTCCAGGCAAGCATCCATCTCGATCCTCACTTCGCCCCCGCGTATGCCGGACTTGGACAGGCGTATCTACAGGAGAAGACCCGTACGGCCGAAGAGATTACCCTCGCGCGTCAGGCCTGCACACGGGCGGTGGAGCTTGACCGCGCTTCGCCCGACGGAGAAATCTGCCTGGGCATGCTCCTCAGAAACACCGGCAAATACGAAGAGGCGGTCCAGCATCTTCAGCGGGCCGTGCAACTTGATGACCGTCTCGATGAACCTTTACGCGAACTCGCCTGGGCGTATGAATCGTTGAAGCGCCTGACGGAAGCTGAAACTGCATTGAAGAGCGCGATCGCTATCCGTCCGCAGTACTGGGCGGGCTACAAATGGCTGGGCAAGTTCTACTCCAGTCACGGACGTCTGGATGAATCCATTGAACAGTTCAAACAGGTGATCAAGCTGGCCCCCGGCAACTTTAGCGTTTACAGCAATATCGGAGGCATCTACGCATGGCAGGGAAAATACGCTGAAGCCATTCCTTATCTTCAGCAGTCCATTGCCATCCGGCCTTCCCGCTCTGCACTGAGCAATCTGGGGGTCGCATCGTTCTACGATGGCAAGTATCTCGAGGCTGCGCATGCCTACCAGCAGGCGCTGGAAATGAAGCCGGACGACTATATCGTCGTCGGCAATCTGGCAGAAGCTCACGCACAGATTCAGGGCTTTCAGCAGCAGAGTGCAGCCGAGTACGAACGTGCCCTCACGCTTACCGAAAGGGAACTGGCGGTCAACCCGAAAGACGCCGTAATCCTGTCCTGCGCCGGCCTTTATGCTGCGCGGCTCGGGCAGAGGGATAAGGCGGAGCAATATCGTCAGTCGTCGCTTTCGCTTTCCGCGAACGATCCTCACATTCGCGAAAACTCCGCGCTTATCCTCGCGGAGTTCCATCAGGACGACCTCGCCCTCGCCGACCTCGATCGCGCCGTCAGGGAAGGTCTTGACGTCTTTGAGATTACCCACAAACCTGCATGGCAGCGATTCGCCGTCTATCCCCGCTACTGGGAGATTACTGCCAGGCGGGAGAAGAAATGACCAGCAAGACCAAGATAAGGAGGAGCTTGTATGTCAGACACTCAGGAGAAAACTACCGCAACCCTGGAAGCAGCAACTGAGATAGCCAGGTCGCCCGTGACGATTCTTGACGATACCGGCCGGGTAGACAAAGAGGAAGTTCATATTCGCTGGGGCGAGCAGCTCGAATGGGTCAATAAAGCGCCTCACGACGCGGAGATTGTTTTCGTTGAGAGCCCATTCCCTTGGCAGAGGGGCTTCAAGGTGCCGCGTGGCGGCAACAAAAAGAGCGGCCCGCACAAAACGGATGCAAAAACGGATCATAACTACAAATACACCGTGGTCGGCCAAACAGATCGCAACGATCCGATCATCATCATTGATAAATAGGTAGTACGCTGATCGGTGTGATCAGCGTTCATCAGTGGCAACAGCTGTGTTCTCTGCGCTCTCTGCGGTAAGACAGACTACTTCAGGATCGCTTCCACCGCGTCATAAGCTCCGGCCAGCGCGGCATCGAGCTGGCCGGGATCTTTGCCGCCGGCTTCGGCCATATCAGGACGGCCGCCGCCTGAGCCGCCAACCTTCTCGGCGATCGGCTTGATCACTTTGCCGGCCTGCACTTTGCCGGTGAGGTCGGCGGTCACGCCCACGATCAGCGCGACTTTGCCGTCCGCGGCCGAGCCCAGCACCACCACGCCGGAGCCCAGCTTATTGCGCAGGTTGTCGACGAGCGTGCGCATCTGGCCGCGCTCCAGGTTGTCTACGCGGTGCGAGAGCACCTTTACGCCCTTCACTTCCTTGATCTTGTCATCGATAGACGCCACGCTCGAAGCGGCCGACTTCATGCGCATCTGCTCCAGCTCTTTCTGGAGCCTTTTGATCTCGGCTTCCTTGCGTTCGAGTTCGCCGCGCAGCGCCTCCGCCGGCGAATCCGCCTTCTGCGCGCCCGGCACTATGGTTGCGACCAGGTTCTCAAGTTGGTGGTCTCTGCGGAAATGCAGCAGTGACTGTTCGCCACTCACCGCCTCCACGCGCCTCACGCCGGAAGACACGCTGCCTTCACTCATGATCTTGATCAGCCCGATCTCGCCCGTGGCCGCGGTGTGCGTGCCGCCGCAGAGCTCGGTAGAGAAGTCTCCGATCCGGATCACCCGCACGCGTTCGCCGTATTTTTCTCCAAACAGCGCCCTGGCCTTGTATTCGTTGATGGCCACATCAATCGGCACGTCCTCAATCGTTTCAACCTTGATGTTGCGCAGCACTTCCTTGTTTACAAGATCTTCAATGTCCTGCAGTTCTTCATCGGCCACACCGGTAAAGTGCGAAAAGTCAAAGCGCAGATGCCCCGGATCCACCAGAGAGCCCGCCTGCTTCACGTGCTTGCCCAGCACGTCGCGAAGCCCGGCATGCAGCAGGTGCGTAGCGGTGTGGTTGCGTTTGGTGGCCTCACGCACTTCCGTGTGGACAGACGCATCCACCTTCATGCCTACGTGGATTAGCTGGCGCGCCTTGATCTTGTGCGCGCGCACGCCCTGCACCGGCATGATGCAGCCGTTCACGTCCGCGACGACGGTTGTGTGCGCCGCGTCGAAGAAGACTCCAATATCTCCTACCTGTCCGCCGGAGTCGGCGTAGAACGGCGTGTGATCGAGCACAGCCTCGCCCTCTTCACCTGCCTTAAGTTCGCGCACGCCCTGACCGTGTTTCACCAGCGCCAGTACTTCGCAATCGCGCGACTCAGTCTGGCGGTAACCTTCAAACACCGTCTTGGCCAGATCGCGGAACACCGGCGCGACCGTCTGCTTGGATCCGCCCTTCCACGACGCGCGAGCCCGCTCCTTCTGCGCCTCCATGGCTCGTTCAAAGCCCTCAACGTCCAGCGCAATGCCGGCGTCGCGGCAGGCGTCCATGATGAAGTCAAAGGGCAGGCCGAACGTGTCGTACAGCTTGAACGCCAGGTCGCCGCGATAGCGCATGCCGCGCTCCGCGTTGTATTTGTACTGCGCCATCTGCGCGCGGCCCACGCCGGCATCACTGTGCTGGTCCTGCGCCGCCACATGACGCTGCGCGTCTGCATACTCTTTGCGTACGGCCTGGAGGTCCGCCTCAAGGCGTGACAAACCTGCGTCGAGAGTGTGGGCAAAGCGCCGCTCTTCTTCATGAACCACTTTGGCCACGCGATCGGCTGTCTCCGCCAGTTCAGGATAGGCGTTTTTCATCAGGTCGCTCACCGCGCCCACCATCTTGTACATGAACGGCTCTTTCGCGCCGAGCAGGCGCCCGTGGCGGATGCCACGTCGCAGGATCTTGCGCAGAGTGTAGCCCCGGCCTTCGTTGCCAGGCAGAACGCCGTCACTGATCAAAAAGGTGGTTG
>JBAIYI010000027.1:0-3655 GCA_037915955.1 Terriglobales bacterium | reverse complement strand
CTTCGTTCGCGCAGATTGCGGCCGACGAGTTGGGCGTGGACGTAAACGATGTCACGGTGATCCATGGCGATACGGCGATTGTGCAATACGGCATCGGCACATTCGGCAGCCGCGCCACCGCGGTCGGCGGAACGGCTGTTTACATGGCGCTTCAGAAGTTGAAAGACAAGGCTTCCAAATTGGCGGCGCATCTGCTGGCCTGCGAAAACGTGAACTTTGCCGGCGGAAAATTCCACGAGAGTGCCGGGAAGGCGAAAGCCGCGAGCGTTCCTGAGCCGGTTGTACCGGTCGGTCAGGCGCCCGGCGCGTCACTGCCGGAGCCGCATCCTTCGGGCAAGCACATCAGCATTCAGGAAGTGGCGCTGGCCGCGCACCTGGCCAAGAACATGCCTCCGGATATGGAGCCCGGGCTTTCCGCGACTTCATTCTTCGAGCCAAAGAATTTTACTTTCCCCTTTGGCACGCACATTTGCGTGGTTGAAGTGGAGCGCGAAACCGGCGAGATCCACTTCCAGCGCTACATTGCGGTGGACGACTGCGGCAATCAGATCAATCCGCTGCTGGTTCACGGACAAGTCCATGGCGGAATCGTGCAGTCGCTGGGCCAGGCGCTCTATGAAGAAGTGGTTTATGACGACAACGGTCAGCTCGTGAGCGGCTCTCTGATGGATTACGCGGTGCCACGCGCCTCCATGATTCCGTGGTTCGAGCTTGACAGCACGGTAACGCCCTCACCGGTGAATCCGCTGGGCGTGAAAGGCGTGGGCGAGGCCGGCAGCATCGGTGCAACGCCGGCGATCGTGGCCGCGGTGGTAGACGCGCTGGCGCCTTTCGGCGTGACGCACCTTGACATGCCAATCAAGCCAGAGAACCTGTGGCGCATTATCAGCAGCGGCAAAAAGGGCGCAGCATAAATAAAGGAGACTGAGAAATGATTCCGGCAAATTTCGATTACGTGACCGTGAAGAGCCTGGACGAAGCACTCTCTCTCCTGGCGAAACATAAAGATGAAGCCAAGATCCTGGCCGGCGGGCACAGCTTGCTGCCGGCGATGAAGCTGCGTCTGGCGCAGCCCAGCCTGCTGATTGACCTGAGCCGCGTGAAGGACCTCTCGTATATCCGCGAAGAGGGCGGCACCGTGAAGATCGGCGCCATCACCACGCACTTCCAGATCGAAAGCTCTGAGCTGCTGAAGCGAATCTGCCCGCTGCTTAACGAGACCGCCACTCATCTGGGCGATATGCAGGTACGCAATAAAGGAACCATGGGCGGCAGTCTGGCGCATGCCGATCCCGCAGCCGATTGGCCCGCTGCTGTGCTCGCGCTCGGCGCAGAGATGGTTGCCGTGAGCCCGAAAGGCGAGCGCGTGATCAAGGCAGAAGATTTCTTCGTCGAGCTGCTGACCAGCGCGCTGCAGCCGGGCGAGATCCTGAAAGAAATCCGCTTTGCCGCACCGAAAGGTAAGTTTGGCCAGGCTTACGTAAAATTCCGCCATCCCGCTTCGGGTTTTGCGGTGGTCGGGATTGCAGTGAATTTGACAGCGGAAGGTTCGAAGTGCGGTTCATGCGCGGTGGGCGTTACGGGAGTTGCATCGAAACCGTATCGCGCGAAGGGAGTTGAGTCGACCATGAAGGGCGCGGCTCTGGATGGCAAGACGATGTCAGCCGCCGCCGACCATGCCGCCGACGGCGTTCGCACCAACACGGATTTATTTGCTTCCGGCGATTACCGCAAGCACCTGGCGCAGGTATATACGCGGCGTGCGCTGGAGCTAGCGGCAGGCCGAGCGAAGTAGCCAGGAACTAACCACGAAGGGCGCAAAGGGCCACAAAGTTTTTACTTCGTGTTCCTTCGTGTCCTTTGTGGTAAATCCGACTCCTATTTCGCCAACTCCACCTGCTCCTGCGTATTCGCGCGATCACGGATTTCTGCCACCGTGTACCGCGCGAGTACTTCCCCGTCGCGAAAAACGGGACGCAACATGTCATCTTTGCCGGCTGCTCCGCGTTCCACGCGCTCGGTTAGCCACTTTCCTTCGCGGAAGCGCAGAGCAAGCCGCCCGCGCTTGGACATCTTGTCGTGGCCTTCCACTGGATCCTTGAATACATCGCGGTCCTGGCCGTTCACGGTAATGCTCGAGGATTTGAAGGCGAACTTCTGTGTGTCGCGATTGAGCTGCTGGAGCAACGCTCCGCCCATGCCGAAGGTGATGTTGTCCGCGGACCAACCGGCGCGGTTCATAGCCATGAGCGTGTCCTGGATGGTCCAGTAATTCACGCCGTCGCCCTGGATCACGCGCACGTGAGGGTTCAGCACGCGATAGCCTTTGGCATTGAGTTCGTAGCCGAACCGTTCGCCCAGTATGTCAAGCACCTTCAGCACAACTTCGCGCGGGTTGCCTGAGTCAGGACGCACCACCAACGTGCCTTCGCGCTTGAGCACTTCATCGCGAAGCACGCCGCCCCAGAGCTTTTCGGCAGCGTCATAGACGTTGTAGGAATCGCTCACAACGGCAACGATCCCCTGCGGAAACGAGTGCAGCATGTTGCGGTAGGCGTCGACTTCGTGCTCCCGTCCCCAGGAGGTGATGGTGGAATGCTCGGCCGCAGGTACGCTGAAGCCTTCCATCTGTTGCGACGCGTAGTATTCCTGGAGGATGCGGATGCCGGCGACGGTATCTGTGCCTTTGAAGTTGATCAGGTGCGCGGCGGCGCCTATCCCGGCTGTCTCTTCGCTCGAAACGCCGCGATAGCCGAAGTCGTGCAGCTTGAAGTCGATCAACGCGGGATCACCCGAACGCTCAAGCGCCGTCAGAAACACACGTCGGATCGCGCGCGAGAGCGTGGCCACGGTAATCGGATACCAGACCTTTAGCAGCAGCGTTTCGAGATAGTTCGGAAGCCAGTAGCAGACCGGATCAGTGTTCTCGATGGTCATCAGCACGTTGCGCACGTCGACAATGCTGCCTTCTTGCACGGCCTTGATCTCCACGGGCAGCCGGCCGCCGTGGCGCTCTACAATGTGCATCCAGCCTTTGTGGTTGAACATTCCGGGGCCGAGATGCTGATCGACGAAGCTTTGTGCTTCGGCCACATCTTCCGCATTCACCACAGTTCCCTGGAGGTAGCGCAGCAGATAGTACTGTAGCCCGAAGAACACCACCTGGCCAAACATGCCACCACGCGATTCCAGGTAGCTGTAGACGTATTCCGTGCCGGGTGGATACTGCTTCCAGTGGGTGAACTTGTAGCTGTCGGTTTGGAGAACCAGGTTCTGCCGCTCGGTCCTGAGCATCGCTCAGCATGGTCTCATGCGGTGCTTGCAGCGCGCAATACACAAGAACATCGCCGCAAGGCGCCACTCACGTTGGACGCTAATACTCCTTCGTGTAGTGCGCGTCCACGCCGAAGCCGCCGTTCTGGTCGCGCACGCCTTGCACAGACCATCGCCGATTCAGCCGGTACTCAAGCTCAATCGCCTGCCGCTGCGTGGAAGTCACATCGGTGGCGAACGTCATATAAAGGTTGCTGGTGACGCGCTGCTGAACGGAGACGCGAGCGCCGGGATCCTGGCCGTTGCCGCCGAGCGCGGGATCGACCGAAAGATGCGAGATGCCGGCGACCTTGGCGATCCGGCTGCTCACCTGGCCGCTTAC
>JBAIYI010000849.1:0-4041 GCA_037915955.1 Terriglobales bacterium | reverse complement strand
GCCAGCCTCACTCCGTTTGTGACCGGCCACACCTCCGGCACCACCGTCGTGACCGCACAGGGTGCGGCCTGCGCGCCAAAAGTGTCTTTCAGTTGGGGTACGAAGCCAGCGCCCACGAAACCGGCCGCAAAGAAAGCGCCGGCAAGAAAGAAATAAACGGCTGGAGCCGAAGCCCGTCTAACTCGCATTCGTACTTGTCCAGTGCTACACTTCGCAGTTCATTTCTTTGCAGCGCTCTCCAGCTCTGCCGCCGCCTGGTCCACGGCAGTCGCGAAATCATCAATCGCTTTGGCGACACGCGCCGCTTCCCTGTCAGCCTCCTGGTATCGCTTCTCTTCAATCCCTTCGCGGATTCCCGGCAGCGTCTTGGCGCCATATCCGGTGTAGAAACCCGGTGCGTAGATCATGTGCTTAAACCAAGGACGCCGCGGCAAGCCATCGTTATTGGTCAGCTTGCGCTCAGTCTGCATCAGCGCGACATTCAAGGCCGGAAGGTTTGCCGCAGTGACTGAACCGCTGCCGAACCCATGCATCGCTTTCATGTAGCGCGCGGCGCTGGCATCCAGCCTTGTCAACGCGTTATCGAGCGGCGAGAAGTTTAGGAACGGCGGCACTTCTTCCTTCGGCGGTGCAACCGTCGGTCGTCGTGGATCGGAAGTAGCCGAATACACACCATCATCCACGTCCTGATTGCGGTTGCGAATCTCTTCCTGTTTGTTCTTGAGCAGAGTCTTCAAATCATCGGTGTATTTGTGCACTGTATCGGCGAAGTCGCCGAACTCGTACGGGAGCACGTCGGCATCGGCAAAACGCAGGACCATGGTTCCCACGGTCTGGGCCAGCGCCTGCCCATAAACGAACTCCGTGTCAGAGAAATGCGTGAACCAGTAAAAGTCGTCGTAGATGGAGTGATAAATTCCGCCGTCGTCCTCGCCGCCGTATCCCACATTCAATGATGCAATGCCGAGGTGATCGATGAAAGTCGTGTAATCACTGCCGGAGCCCAGTGCGCCGATGCGCAGATCGGGCCGCGTCCGAGCATCCTTCTTGTCTTCCGGCCTGCCGAACGCCAACCGTCCAGCCCGGGCGCGCTTCCATACTGGAATTTTCTTTTCCGGGTCCGTGATGTCTCGTGCCACACCGTTCACGAACTTTTCCAGCGAATGCGATCCCTGGACCTGGAGATACCCCCGGCCGTTTCCGTCGGTGTTGATATAGAGCGCCGCGTGCTGCTTCAGCTCATCACCGTGGTACTCCGCCCACTCGGTGGAACCCAGCAGCATGGGTTCTTCGCCGTCCCACGCGCAATAAATAATGGTGCGCTTCGGCTTCCAGCCCTGCTTCAGCAGCAGGCTCAGTGCGCGAGCCTCTTCCAGCAACGCAATCTGCCCTGAGATGGGATCTTCCGCGCCGTTCACCCAGGCGTCATGGTGGTTGCCGCGTACGATCCACTGGTCCGGCTGCTCTGTGCCGGGAATCTTTGCCACCACGTCATACACCGGTTTGATGTCCCAGTTGAACTCAACTTTCAGGTGGACCTTCGCCGCGCCGGGGCCAAGATGATAGGTAATGGGCAGCGCGCCGCGGAAGCTTTCCGGCGCCAGTGCTCCCGTGAGCGCCGCGAGCAGCGGCTTCGCATCACCGTACGAAATGGGAAGCGTGGGAATTTTCGTCAGTGTGGGAATGTCTTTGAGTGCCAGGCGTTTTACGTTGGGCTTCGAGCCTACTCCGGGCGTAGTGGGATCACCGGGGTAGATGGGCATGTCCATCACGCTGCCGCGCTGCGCTCCGTTCTCGTTGCGCATGGGGCCCTGCGGGAAAACATCGCCGTCGAAATATCCGTCGTCTCGAGGATCGGAATAGATGATGCAACCCACCGCCCCGTGTTCCGCCGCGATCTTAGGCTTGATCCCGCGCCAGGAATTGCCGTAACGCGCGATCACGATTGCGCCTTTCACCGAAACGCCAAGCCGGTCCAACTCTTCGTAGTCCGCCTGCAATCCGTAATTCACGTAGACCAGCGGCGCGGTCACGTCGCCGTCGATTGAGTAAGCGTTGTACACCGGAAGCTGCTCAGTCTGCTGGTTTGAAGTGGGGTCGCCGGCTACAGGAGGCTCCTGGAGCCTGGCCACGTACTTCGTTGGCCCCACCATCTCCAGGACGCGCTCTTTCGGCGTGGGGAACAGAACATCAAATTGTTCGATCTGCGCATCCAGCCCCCACGACTTGAACTGGGCCAGGATCCACTCCGCATTCTGCTTGTCATACGCCGACCCGACGTGGTGCGGACGCGCGCTCAGCCGCTGCATGGTGTCACGCAGAATTTTCGTGTCGGGGAGCTTTTTGAACTGGTCCTCCAGGTCGCGCTCCGCCCGCGACGTTGCCGTCGTAAATCCATAGAGCGGCTCATCGCTCGAATTGGGCGGCGTGGCGGCAAGAGCTGTGGGCGAGATGCCTGCAGTCGCTAACGTCAGGACAAAGCACAGCAGGAGGGAGAGGCAGGATCGGATCATCAATACTCCTTCAAGAAGCAAGCAGCAAATTGTATATGACGGCGGAAACGAGAAGTGGTCACTTCCAAAAACAGATAACCCCGGCTTAATGCCGGGGTCAATCGAACTTAGTCTGTGAATTGTCCTATGGAGTCTGCGGGGTCGCAATGTCCACTGCCACGCGCCACTTACCGGCTTTGTCCTTCTTCCAGACAGTCGTGTAAATACCGCTCATCGGCTTGCCCCCCTGTTCCGCCTGAAAGGTGCCGCGCGTGTAGCCCAGCGTTCCGTCTTTGGAGACATCAGCTGATACCGCCGTCCAACTCAGCTTGAAGGTCTTGTCGGCCAGTGCAGGTCCCCAGAGTGCCTTCGCTCCGTCCTTCCCGTGCGACCATTTGCCATCCAGGCCGGCCATGTCAGCATTCTCGCCAACGAACGATAAGAACTGATCCAGGTTCTTGCTTTGCGCCGTAGCGGCCCAGTCCGCGTCAGCCTTCTTCAAGGATGCTGCCGGATCGGCCGGAAGGGCCAGAGAGATCGCCGCTGCAAGGGCCACGACTGCCAGAATTACCTTCTTCATTCAGTACCTCCTTGCCCGCCGATTCTACAGCAACCCTCAAACGCGGAATTCATCAGCGCGCCAGTTCGTGATCGACTTCTTGATGTCCTTCAGGCTCAGCTTCTCCTCCAGTGTGCGCTGCACCAGCGATGGCAACTCGGCATCCGAGGCAAAGCGAAGACCAACGAGCTGCCTCTCTGCAAGCTCGCCGATGCGCGAGCGAAGGGGCTGGCTAAGCAACGCTGAAAGACGCAGCCGTTCTTCCAGCCGGATGATCCGGTCCTGCAGATGAGTGGCATAGGAACGGAGCCGTCCGATGATCACCAGGAAGCCGAGTGCCAACACCAGTTCCCAGAAGCTGGCGAACCCCGGATGCCGGACCAGCTGCGTGACCGCCACAATGATATAGATCGCGGCCAGCGGAAGCAGGAAGAAATGAAATGGCGGATCATACTTTGCGTGATTCGCAAACGACTGCGGTGCTGTGGACATGCCTCTCCTTCAGACTTTCAGGATTGTTCAGCCACGGTAGATTCCGGAACAGGTTCCGTGGTCACAAAAAATTAGTGCCAGCGTTTCTGTCCGGTCAAGCGGCGACCGTGATTTTGACTTCCTTCCCGTGAGCATCTAACATCGCGCCAAACGGCGATGTCTTCTTCAGCAAAATATCTGGCCGCGCTCGATCAGGGCACCACCAGCACCCGCTTCATTCTTTTTGACCGTCACGGACGCATGCACGCCTGCGCGCAACGCGAACACGCGCAGATTTATCCGCAGCCCGGCTGGGTAGAGCACAACGCCGAAGAAATCTGGGACCGCACGCAGCAGGTCATGGCCGAGGCGATGGAGCAATCGAGTGCCTCGCCAAAGGACATTGCTGCGGTCGGGATCACCAACCAACGCGAGACCACGGTGGTTTGGGATCGCGGCACAGGTCAGCCGATCGCCAACGCCCTTGTGTGGCAGGACACCCGCGTCGCAGACGAAGTC
>JBAIYI010000285.1:0-13457 GCA_037915955.1 Terriglobales bacterium | reverse complement strand
AAGGAACGGCCGAAGTCGGGATCGAAAGAGTACAACATTGAGAGTAAGGCGCCGGCGAAACCGGCAAAGGCGGTTCCCAGGCCGAAGGTGAGGCGTGCGGTGCGCTGATCATCCACGCCCACAATCTGAGCGGCGTAGGGATTCTGGATGAGTGCGCGCATCGAGCGCCCGAACCATGTATGGGCAAAGATGAACTGAAGCACGGCGAGCGAAATTACAGCCGCGACGAAGACAATCAGGCGAAGCGTGGATATTGAGATTTCACCGAAGGTGATCGTGGAAACGGTTCGCGGCGTAAAGATGGACTCTTCCGTATTACCCCAAACAAGATAGCCCACGTTCTGGAGGACAAGCCAAAAGCCGAACATCAACAGCAGAGAGGCAAGCGTGGGCGTGTCTGACTTCGGCAACCAGCGCACCAGAAGCCAGTGTACGCCCAATCCAAACGCAAAGAAGACCGGCAGGGCGAGTACCGCGCCGATGATCGGATCCACGTTGAAGCGCTGAAACAGTTCAAAGGCGAAATACGCGCCCAGCATAAGGAACCCCGCATGGGCGAGGTTCACGATCTTCATGACACCGTAGATGATCGTCATGCCTACTGACATGGCGGCATAAATGCCGGCCAGCAGGAATGCAGCGATCAGCAGGTTGAGGAAGTCGACGGCAGTCATCGGCTATGGTTGTGGTTTAGTGTCCGGGAGCCGGGGCGATTGCCTCACCCGTGGCAGCGTTCTTCGGATACACGATATCCACTTTGTCGCCCGGCTTATTCTGCACGATCACGAATGGATAATCGGCCTGTCCGTTGGCAGCGAACTTCAGCGTCCCGCCGGGCAGCAGCGAATCCTTCAATGTCGTGGTTGCCAGGGCATCACGAATCGCTTTCTTGTCCGTGCTGCCGGCTTTTTCGATCGCTGCAGCAAGAATGCGCATGGCGTCATAAGCCGTGGCGGCATACCAGGAATCAGGATTTCGGCTGGTGAACTGCTTGTAATCGTCAATGAATTTTTTCACCTGCGGATAGGGCAGCTTGTCTGACCACCAGATGCCGGCCACGATGTAGTCCGTTCCGGCGCCGAGCGCTTTGCGGGCATCGGCCTCAGGGCCGCGGGCACCGTAGCTCACCACCTGATGATGCAAGCCCGCCTGAAGGTACTGGCGCTGCATGGTGATGTAATCCTGAAGATGCGCGTCGGAGAGGAAGATGTCGGCCCGAGCGGTCTTTAACTTGAGCAGCAAGCCGGAGAAGTCAGTGCCGCCGAGTTCAAACTTCTCATTCATCACGATGCTGAAATAGCCGGGATGCTTGTCACTCCACTGTTTGAAGCCGTTCACGTAGTCAGCGCCGTGATCCGTGTTCTCCACGGCCATAGCGACTTTCAACCCTTTTTTGAGTTTGCCCGAATCCACCAAAGTACCGAGAAATTCGCCTGTGGTTGAGCCCAGCAGGAGCACCGGACTCAAAGTGCCGAAGGTGTATTTGAACCCCTTGCTGAAAATAGAGGTGGCGGCGGCGCCGGGGGTGATCCACGGCGTTTGATAGCGGTCCGGCATCACGGACTCAGGCTCGCCCAGGGCGGTAGAGTAGCCACCGATCACGGCGGTAACCTTGTCGGAACTCATCGCGCGTTCGCACAGGGAAGATGACTTGGCGGAATCAGAGCCATCGTCATAGAACACTTCTTTTACCTGTACCTTCTTGCCCTTAACCTGAATACCGCCCTTGTCGTTGATTTGCTTGATCGCGAGTTCAATGCCTTCTTTCTGATACTGACCAGGCTTGCCTTCACGCCCTGTGATCGGCAGCACCACGCCGATGGTGATGGAATCCTGAGCAGCGGCAATGATCAGACCAGAGCACACGAACAGGGCCAGAGCCACACCGCGAAGAAGATATGTACGGAGAAAACGATTCCTCATTGCCAGCTCCTTGATGAGAGTTTCTTGAAAACGATCGCAGACGGGAAGTATCTGCGCAAGCGGCACAACAGACGTCACGCATGATAAAGCCCGGGCAAGCTTCTAACAAGTCCTTTTGCCAGATCGCGACTTTGTAACCAAGGCCGGGTAATCACAATGGCTTTGTGATGCATATTCACGGATGGGGAGCGTACACGAGCACGCGGACGAAGAATGTGTTTCAATAAGCGTATTGGAGCGCAACGTTCCGAATCCCATCCGCCGCCCCATGCGGAAGCGAACCCGGGGAGAACCGATGAGCACCATCATCAGCACGGCAGTGTCTGTTCCCAATTACATCAATGGAGAGTGGATTGAGTCACGCGCCAGCGAGTGGCTGGACGTGGTGAATCCTGCAAACGGAGACGTCATCGCCCGGACGCCCCTTTCCTCAGCAACAGAAGTCGGCCGGGCCGTAGAGACAGCGGCACAGGCGTTTCCCGAATGGCGCCGCACTCCGCCGGAAGATCGTATTCAGTACCTCTTCAAATTGAAGGTGCTGCTGGAAGATCATTTAGACGAACTGGCGCAGATCATCACTCAGGAGAACGGGAAGACGCTGGGAGAATCCAAAGGTGAGCTGCGGCGGGCGATCGAAAATGTTGAGGTTGCCTGCGGGATCCCGACGATGATGCAGGGCTACAACCTGGAAGATGTGGCTCGCGGCATTGATGAGATCATGATCCGCCAGCCGCTGGGAGTTGTGGCTGCCATCACACCCTTCAATTTTCCCGGCATGATCCCATTCTGGTTCCTGCCTTACGCGATCGCGTGCGGCAATACGTTTGTGCTCAAGCCTTCCGAGCGCGTTCCGCTGACCATGCGTCGCGCGATAGAACTGCTGGAGCAAACCGGACTTCCCAAAGGCGTGGTGAATATCGTCAACGGTGGCAGGGATGTGGTGAACGCCTTGATTGATCACCCGCAGGTGAGGGCGATCAGTTTTGTGGGATCCACTCCAGTTGCAAAACACGTCTATGCGCGGTCGGGCGAAAGAGGCAAGCGGGCACAGTGCCAGGGAGGCGCGAAGAACCACGTAATCGTGCTGCCTGACGCCGACATGGAAATGACGACGCAGATCATCAGTGACAGCGCATTCGGCTGTGCCGGCCAGCGCTGCCTGGCAGTATCGGTTGCTGTAACTGTCGGCGAAGCCCAGAAGACGTTCCGCGATTCCATCAGCGCGGCTGCGGCTTCGCTCAAAGTAGGGAACGGGCTGGAATCCGGTGTCCAGATGGGACCGGTCATCACGGAAGCGAGCAAGTCGAGGATTGAGTCTCTCATTGATTCGGGCGCGAAGCAGGGAGGCAAGGTGATTGTCGATGGCCGCAAGACCACAGTCGCCAAGTATGAGCGGGGAAGCTTTGTGAAGCCGACGGTGATTGACGATCTGCCTGCTACTAGTGAGATTACAGATACAGAAATATTCGGGCCGGTGCTGAGCCTGGTGCACGCCAAAGACATGGATGAAGCCATGGAGTTCCTGGGCCGAAGCGCTTTCGGCAACCAGGCCTCGCTATTTACCTCCAGCGGGTCGGCTGCCCGCCGTTTCCGCTATGAGGCTCCGGCAGGGAATATCGGGATCAATATCGGGGTGGCTGCCCCAATGGCATATTTCCCGTTTAGCGGCTGGAAAGACAGCTTTTTCGGCGTACTGCACGGTCAAGGACGAGACTCGGTAGAGTTCTATACCGAAAAGAAGGTGGTGGTGGAACGCTGGGCAAAAGAGCACTCCCGGAAGTTCTGAGAGGGAGGGGAACTCTTAACCGGCTTGGAGGAGGGGCAGGTGCGAGAAGAAGCACTGTTTGCCATTTCCTCTTGACAATACTGGTAATCCGAATACCCTTGTTTGCCAAATACTGACGAGCTGACCTCTCCCCATTCGAATCTGGAGGGGGTTCTGCAGCTTCCGGTGAGTTAAACGGGCCGCAGGAGATTGCTCAGAATCGTTTCCCGGATCGCAGCGAACAGGCTAGAGTGCAAAAAATTCTAACTGGAGCCAGACCCTGGCCGGTCTGTCTACCTTTCCAGGAGGGCCATCACTATGGCAGCAAGCATCCCCATGCAGCCGACCGCACCCGAGCAGGTCACCACTTCGAAGATCTGGCTGGTGATTTTAGCTTCTGCCGTCGGCACCATGATCGAATGGTACGACTTCTATATCTTCGGCAGTCTTACCGCAATTCTTGCGCTGAAGTTTTATCCGCCGGGCCATGATCTGTTCGCGTATGTGGCTTACCTGGCGACGTTCGCAGTCGGGTTCCTGGTACGTCCGTTTGGCGCGCTTTTCTTTGGTCGCATCGGCGATCTTGTAGGGCGCAAGTATGCTTTCCTGGTTACGCTGAGCATTATGGGCGGCGCGACCGCTCTGATCGGTGCGCTGCCGACCTTTGCTTCCGCCGGCTGGTTTGCTCCAATCGCACTGATCGTGATCCGAGTGTTGCAAGGCCTGGCACTCGGCGGTGAATACGGCGGAGCAGCCGTGTATGTTGCGGAGCACGTGCCGGATAATAAGCGTGGTTTCTACACCAGCTTTATCCAGATCACCGCAACCCTCGGTCTGTTCGTCTCGATTCTGGTCATTCTTGGCACGCAGTCCTCGATGAGTAAAGATGCATTTAGCGCCTGGGGCTGGCGTGTTCCATTCCTGCTCTCCGCCCTTCTGGTGGCAATCTCGCTCTACATCCGCATGAGGATGGAAGAGTCGCCAATTTTTGCCTCCATCAAGAGCGCGGGCATGACCTCCGCACAGCCGCTGAAGGACGCCTTCACTCAGTGGCCGAACCTAAAGCAGGTTGCCATCTCTCTGTTCGGCGCCACTGCCGGCCAGGGCGTAGTCTGGTACACCGGCCAGTTCTTCGCGCTCTTCTACCTGCAGACCGTACTCAAGGTGAATCCGCGTACGGCGAACTTCATCATCGCCTGGGCCCTGCTGTGGGGCATGCCGATGTTCACCATCTTCGGCGCGCTCTCTGACAAGATCGGGCGAAAGTGGATCATGATGCTGGGCTGCCTGCTTGCCGTTTGCTCTTACTATCCGATCTACCATGCGATGCATGATGCGGCAGGCAATAACGTGGCGACCTTTACAGCCAGCAAGGCCAAGGCAACGGGCGCTACTGTGCTCACCGCCATGACAACCGATCCCACAGGAAAGCTGGTTCCCGCAAAAGAGGCCAGCAATCCTGACACCAAGAAACTGATCTTCTTGGTCTGGCTGCAGCTGATCTGGGTATGCATGGTTTACGGCCCCATCGCTGCATATCTGGTGGAGGCGTTCCCGGCCAAAATACGCTATACGTCGTTGTCTCTGCCGTACCACATAGGCAACGGCGTGTTCGGAGGCATGGTGCCGCTGATAGGCCTCTGGACCTGCGCGGCCACCGGCAACCTCTATGCCGGACTGTGGTACCCGATGATCATCGCCAGCCTCACGTTTGTCGTTGGATCGCTGCTGCTCCGCGATACTAAGGGCGTGAAGATCTGGCAGGAAGTCTCGGGCAAGTAGCTTTTCCTTGCCGGATGCAGCATTGAATGGCTGCTGAGGTGTAGGATAAATCTGTTTCGAACAGCGGGTGGCATTCAGCCACCCGCCTTATCATTGCGGCTCACCCCCCTGCGGGCCCTGTCGAGTTCGAAAACTTCGAGTTCGAATAAAGAGGTCAAGAAAATGGCTGATGCTCGCTTAATCCAACCTGATCAGGAAACCGATCTTACTGAAGCTCATATTGCAGTTCATTGGAGAGAAGAGCAATACTACTATCCCTCCGCCAAATTTACCGGGCAGGCAAATCTCTCAGACCCGGTGGTCAACGAGCGCTTCAGCGAAAAGAATTTTCCCGAGTGCTTCCGCGAATACGCTGATCTGCTGAGCTGGGACCACTACTGGCATACCACCCTTGATACCAGCGATGCTCCGTTCTGGAAGTGGTTTGTGGGCGGAAAGCTCAACGTAAGCTACAACTGCGTTGACCGCCATCTGGAGAAACACAGGAACAAAGCAGCATTCATTTTCGTGGGCGAGCCGGAAGAAGATGCGCCCGTAGCCATTACTTACCAGGAACTCTACCATCGCGTGAACGAGATGGCCGCCCTGCTGCGCGACTTCTGCGGAGTCAAGACCGGGGATCGGGTGACCATTCACATGCCCGTGGTTCCTGAATTGGCCATTACGATGCTGGCCTGCGCGCGCCTGGGAGCGATTCACTCCGTGGTATTCGGCGGGTTCAGCGGTGAAGCCTGCGGCATGCGTGCTGCTGATTCAGGAAGCAAGGTCCTGGTCACCATTGACGGCTACTATCGCAGCGGCAATATGACCGACCATCGCGAGAAGGCGGACCTCGCGGTTGAGACGGCCGAAAAGGAAGGCACCAAGATCGAAAAGGTTCTCGTGTGGCGTCGCCACCCGGGCAAGTATCACTCGGCGAAGCCGATGGTGCAGGGGCGAGACTATTTTGTAGATGAAGTGCTGAAGAAGTACGCCGGACAAAAAATTGAGCCGGTATCGATGCCCTCTGAGGCGCCATTATTCCTCATGTACACCAGCGGCACCACCGGGCGACCGAAGGGCTGCCAGCATGGAACCGGTGGCTATCTGGCCTACGTCGCCGGAACCTCAAAGTACATCCAGGATATTCATCCTGAAGACGTGTACTGGTGCATGGCCGATATCGGCTGGATTACCGGTCACTCCTATATCGTTTACGGCCCACTGGCTCTGGCCGCGACCAGCGTACTGTTTGAAGGCGTGCCGAATTATCCCGACGCTGGGCGTCCGTGGCGCATCGCTGAACGGCTGGACGTGAACATATTCCACACGTCTCCGACAGCCATCCGCATGTTGCGTAAAGCCGGCCCGGACCAGCCCGCCAAGTACAACTACCACTTCAAGCACATGACCACAGTCGGTGAGCCCATCGAGCCGGAAGTGTGGAAGTGGTATTACGAAGTGGTGGGTAAGAATGAAGCCGTCATCGTTGACACTTGGTGGCAGACCGAGACTGGCGGGTTCCTCTGCAGCACCAAGCCCGGAATTGATCCCATGAAGCCCGGAAGCGCCGGTCCGCCTGTGCCCGGTATCTATCCGGCGATTCTTGATGAAGAAGGCAAAGAGGTGAAGCCCGGTTCGGGCAAGGCCGGGAACATCTGCATCCGCAATCCCTGGCCGGGAATTTTTCAGACGATCTGGGGGGACCGTGACCGCTTCGTCCGGCAGTACTACCAGAAGTATTGCAAAGACAAGACGAGCAAGGACTGGCGTGATTGGCCGTACTTTGCCGGCGACGGCGCGGTGCAGGCGCCGGACGGCTACTACCGCATTCTGGGCCGCGTGGATGACGTGATTAACGTCGCCGGGCATCGCCTCGGAACCAAAGAACTCGAGTCCGCGTGCCTCACGGTGAATGAGATCGCCGAGGCCGCCGTAGTGCCCGTAGCCGATGAAGTGAAAGGACGCGTGCCGGAAGTCTACGTGTCGCTCAAACCGGGCGTTCCCCACGGTGGCGGCACCATTGAAGAGAAAGTCAAGGAAGCCATCGAACACCAGATCGGAAAGATCGCTCGTCCGAAACAGGTGCATGTGGTTCCGGACATGCCCAAAACGCGTTCAGGTAAAATCATGCGCCGGGTGCTGGCGGCCATTTCCAATCGCCTCGACACCGGTGATGTGACCACGCTGGCAAACCCCGACGTGGTGGAACAGATCCGCGTGATGGTGCAGGGCGCGAAGAAAGTTGCCGTGAAAGATGGACCGGAGGACCTCAAACGGTTCGGCGAAGAGCGTTAGTCATCTAGCAGAGCAGAACGAGCAGTAAGCCGTTTCACTTGAAGTGCGGTTGTGCACGCTTTTGACCTGAGGAGGCAATAGATGAAGGACGAGCAGAAAAAAGGTACACGTGTATCTCGAAGAAATTTTGTGAAGATCGCCGGCGCGGCAGGCGTCGGCGCTAGCGCGCTGGGTACCGGGTTCCTTTTCCGGAACGCGCTGCTGCTCAGCAGAAGACGCTGAAGATCCTGCAGTGGAGCCACTTTGTCCCCGCCTTTGATGAGTGGTTCAACAAGAAGTTCGCCGTGGAGTGGGGCCAGAAACACAACACCAATGTCGTTGTGGACAACATCAACCTGACTGACCTGAATACGCGTGCCGCTTCGGAAGCGCAGGCCAAAAAAGGTCATGATCTTTTCATGTTCCTCTCCCCGCCCGCCGCGTATGAGAACCAGGTCATTGACATGACCAACGTCTATAAAGAGGTGGAGAAGAAGCACGGGAAGAAGATCGACCTGGCGCACAAGTCCACTTTCAATCCCAAAACCAAGAAATACTACGCGTTCTCTGATTCCTATGCTCCAGATCCAGGCAACTGGCGGAAAGATCTGTGGGAGCAGGTAGGATTCCCGCACGGTCCGGACACCTACGATGATCTGCGCAAGGGCGCAAAGATGATCAAGGACAAGCTCGGCAATCCCTGCGGTCTGGGACTGTCGCAGGAACTGGATACCAGCATGGCGATGCGCGCCGTGCTGTGGTCATTCGGCGGGGCGGAGCAGGATGAGGCCGGGAACGTAACCATTAATTCCAAGAACACCATCGAAGCCCTGAAATTCATGAAGGCGCTTTACGAAGAGTCGGAAACGCCGGAGGTCTTCACCTGGACCCCGCCTTCCAACAATCAGGCCATGCTGGCCGGCAAGGTCTCTTACGTGGCGAACGCGATCTCCATCACGCGCCAGGCGGAACGTGAGCACCTGCCAATCGACAAGAACATCATGATCAGCCGCGCGTTGAAGGGCCCAGTGCGCAGGATCGCCGCTGAGCACGTGATGAACTGCTATGTGATCTGGGAGTTTGCCGAGAATAAGGAAGGCGCTCAGCAATTCCTGATCGACTACATTGATCATTTCCATGATGGCTTTGCGGCCGGGCAGTTCTACAATTTCCCCTGCTTCCCGACGACTGTTCCCAACCTGCAGAAGGAAATTGCAACTGATTCGCGAGCTACGCCGCCGGACAAGTACAAAGTTCTGGGCGACGTGCTGGACTGGGCGACCAACGTCGGGTACCCGGGATACTGCACTGCAGCAATCGATCAGGCCTTTAAGAGCTGGGTGATCCCGACCATGTTCGCCACTGTGGCGCAAGGCAAGGAAACGCCCGAGAACGCAGCCAAGATTGCCGAAGCCGAGTACAAACGTATCTTCGAACGTTTCAAATAAACGTAAAAGGACCCCGAATGGCGGTTGTCGAAACCCGGAAACTAACGAAAGTATTCAAGCAAGGAGAGCTGGGAGCAGTAAACGAAGTCAGTCTGGAAACCCGTGAAGGTGAGTTTCTGGTCTTCCTGGGACCTTCGGGTTCCGGGAAGACCACACTTCTTCGCATGATCGCCGGCCTGGAATCCCCCACGGCCGGCGAGATTCTTATCGGCGGCAAGGTGGTCAATGAGCTCACCCCAAGAGAGCGCAGGATCGCCATGGTGTTCCAGAGTTATGCTCTCTATCCGCATTTAACGGTTTATAAAAACATCGCCTTTCCCCTGAAGGCGCAGAAAGTCCCCAGGAACCTGCACAAAGAGAAGGTTGAATGGGCGGCGTCACTGCTGAGTATCGGACACCTGTTGCAGCGGAAGCCGCGCGAACTCTCCGGTGGTGAACGCCAGCGTGTGGCTCTGGCGCGCGCCATCGTACGCGAACCCTCGGTCTTCCTGCTGGATGAACCGCTTTCGAACCTGGACGCGAAGCTGCGCCTTTCCGCCCGCGAAGAGCTGGAACGTTTTCATCGCCGCGTGGGCACCACCACAATTTATGTGACCCACGACCAGGTGGAAGCCATGGCCATGGGCGACCGCATTGTCGTGCTGAACAAAGGAGTAGTGAGGCAGTTCGCCAGCCCCAAAGAGGTATATGACGATCCGGCGGATACATTCGTGGCTACATTCCTGGGCTCTCCGCCGATGAATCTGGTCGAGAATGGCGACTTAATCGTTGGCTTCCGGCCCGAGCACTTCCGGCTTGCCTCCACCATTCAGGAAGCGAAGGTCACATTCAAGTTCAAAGTTGAAAACGTGGAGTATCTTGGCGCTGAGTTCATCCTCAGCGGAATCCTGCTGGGCGGGAAGCTGGACGGAAAGAAAGTTGTAGCGCGTCTTCTTCTCGGCCAGGAATTCAAGATCGGCGACACTTACGAGTTCGCCGTGCCTGAACGCCACCTGAAATTCTTCGATCGCACCACCGAGAAGAAAACGGAAGCGAGGGCGCTGGCGTGGGCATAAACCAGATTGGTTCTCCGCAGAGCGCGCAGGAGGGAGCGGAAAAGAAGCCGCCGGTTTCCGCGCCATTGGATAAGCCCGGCGGGCTGAAACCCAGGTGGGGGAAGGTGAAATCGGCGGGGGCGGCCACCAACCCGCTGCTGGGAACGGCCATGTTTGCGCCCGCGGCAACTTACATTGTCCTCCTGATTGGGGCCCCTTTTGTTCTTGCGCTCTTTTATGCCTTCAGTGATGCCCGCATCGGCAGCAACGAACTGCATTATGTGGGACTGGAGAATTTTCGCAGTATTCTCCAGAGCCCCAGTTTCATCAAAGCGCTGAAGAATTCCATTATCTTCACCGTAGTTGCGCAGATTGTGGTTCTGGTCTGCTCAAACATCCTCTCTATCGCCCTGGAAAAGCCGTTTCGCGGACGCGGCTTGATCCGGTTTCTCATCCTGCTTCCGTGGGTGGCGCCGGTTTCACTGGGCACGATCGGCTGGAAATGGATCCTGGATTCCATTTACAGCGTGATCACCTGGGTGCTGGTGTGGCTTGGCTTCGTCAACAAGTACACTCCACCCATGTGGCTGGGCCAGGAAGGGCTTGCGATGGCATCAGTGATTCTGGTGCATTGCTGGCGATTGATTCCATTCTCAACGGTCATTCTGCTTGCCGGCAGAACGGCGATCCCCAAAGAGATTCCCGAAGCAGCGGCCATTGACGGAGCAGGCTTCTGGCGCACTCTCTTTCAGATCAACCTGCCCATGATGATCCCCATTCTGGGTGTGGCGGTCTTGTTCGGGACGATCTTCACTTTTACTGACATGACGGTGGTGTACATCCTGACCAATGGTGGTCCGTACGATTCCACACAGACTTTGCCGAACCTCGCGTTTACGCAGGGCATTCAGGGCAGCGATCTGGCAGCCGGTGCGGCCATTGCCGCGTTCCTGGTGCCAGTGCTGGTGGTGATTGCTTATCTCATGTTGCGCGTCGCGCACCGGGCGGAGGTGGCGTAATGGCAACGGCTGCGCTTCCAGCAGTAAAACGGCCCACCGGCATTGTTGTGCTTACCGGATTGTTGCTGCTGGGCTCCGTGGCCCTGTTGATTCGCACACTCATGCAGCATGTGGGCGGTCTCGGCGGGCTGAGCAGGCTTGTGGCGGTTCTGGTCTTGGGCGTGGTGGCTTACGGCATCTGGTCACTGCGAAATAACGCGCGTATTTTCCTGGTTTTCCTGCTCACCTCAGACGTGATTGGCTGTCTCATGGCGCTGTTTTTGTACGCGCTACGGCAATCGCATTACCAGCTGGCAGTCACTCTGGTCATCGAGATTTGCATCTCGCTCCTGCTGATCTGGTACCTGCAATCCAGTGAGGTGGGCCACGCGTTTGGAGGATTCAGTCCGTGGCCTGCGACGGTGAAGATGCTCGTCCTGACGATCTTCACGGTACTGCTGGCGTTCCCGTTCTACTGGATGGTGATTGCCACTTTCAAGAAGAACATTGACCTCTACGGAATGGAGAACAACCCATTCATTTTCAACCTGCCCCCGACACTTGAAAACCTGAAGTTGCTGTTTGAACAGACACGCTACGTTCGCTGGCTGGGCAACACGGCGCTGGTCGGCACAATTGTCGTGGCCATTACTCTGCTTCTGGCGATACCAGCTGCGTATGCGCTTGCGCGTCTCACGGGCAAGTGGGGTGAGAGACTTGGGATCGCGATCTTCCTTACGTATCTGGTTCCGCCGACCTTGCTCTTCATTCCTCTCTCACGCATAGTGGCAACGCTCGGGCTGCAGGACACGATCTGGTCACTGGTGCTGGTTTATCCCAGCGTGACCATACCTTTCTCCATCTGGCTGCTGATGGGTTTCTTCAAGTCTATCCCTCGAGAGCTGGAAGATGCGGCTATGGTTGATGGTCTTACGCGCTTTGGCGCGTTCGTACGCATGGTCGTGCCAATTTCTCTTTCTGGAATTCTTACGGTTGTAATCTTTACCTTCACGCTGGTCACCCAGGAATTTGTTTACGCCCTGACATTCATCTCACCGGAATCGCAACAGATGGTGGGAGTGGGCATTCCCATATTCCTGGTTCGCGGCGATGTTTATTTCTGGGGATCGTTGATGGCGGCATGTCTCATTGCCAGCCTGCCCATTGCATTCCTCTATAACTTGTTCCTGGATCGCTTCATTGCTGGTTTCACCGTGGGCGCAGTAAAGGGATGAGTTAGGTTTGCTGGCTTAGTCCGTGAAGAGAAAGCAGTTCCGAACAGTCGGCGGTGATCCGCCAGACTGCACCGAAACTGAACAAAAGACTTGACAGAAGAAACGCTAAAGCAGAAAGTATTCGGCGCACTTCCATGTCTCCAACCCGTAATCGTTTGGCCGCGAGGGTAGAGGTGCGCTGACAACTTCGAGTCAGAGCCAGAAAAAGGACGAGACCGGGGCGTCCTCACTTTCAGGAGAAACTATGCCGACATATACGCAAGTATATTTTCCTTTTGGAGAGCATCTGTGGTGGCTTTCCGCTCTGGTGGCCGCCCTTCCCATCATCGTCCTGTTTACCCTCATGGCCGGGCTTCGCGTGAAGCCGCACTGGTCAGCATTGGCAGGCGCGGTCACGGCGATGATCGTGGCCGTGCTGGTGTTCCATATGCCGGCGTCACTTGCCGGAGGCAGCTTTGTCTACGGCATCGCCATCGGTCTGATGAATATCGTCTGGATCGTGGTGGCGGCCGTTTATCTCTACGATATTTCAGTCAGTACGGGCGATTTCGAGATCATGAAAGCTTCAGTAGGTGGTATCACCGCTGACCGCCGCCTGCAGCTGCTGCTCGTCGCATTCTGCTTCGGCGCCTTCATCGAAGGCTGCGCCGGCTTCGGATCACCGGTGGCGATTGCGGGCGCGTTCATGATCGGTCTTGGATTCAAACCTTTCCACTCCGCGGCGCTGAACCTGATCGCGAACACCGCTCCAGTCGCGTGGGGCGCGATCGGCACACCGGTCCATATGCTGGCCTCGGTCTCCGGTCTTCCTGAACCGGACATGAACGCCATGATCGGGCGCATTCTGCCCATCACTGCCATCATCGTACCGTTCTGGCTGGTGCGCGCCATGGTCGGTTGGGCCGAAACGTTTGAAGTTCTGCCCGCGATCCTGGTTGTGGGTATTTCGTTCGCCTCCATGCAGTATTTCTGGTCCAACCATATGGACAGCAACCTGGTGGACATTACTGCCGGAC
>JBAIYI010000629.1:0-8570 GCA_037915955.1 Terriglobales bacterium | reverse complement strand
CATAGCAAACTTCACAGTCTCCTCTATGGATGTCCGATTGGCGAATTCACCTGAGTGTTCCGCACCAAGAATCCCGGTCTCGAATTGCAGATAGCCCACCGGAGTGAGCGTTGCCGGGGTGGAGACGGTGGGCCTTCCCGGGTTGGCGGCAAGATCTTCTTCGGAGCCGTCCGTTTTCTCCTGAGCGGCTGCGCACCCGCAGAGCATGAGCGCGCAAACCATGGCAAGGCAACTTGAGCGGGCAATGAGCATGGGTTTGAAGTGAGATTACCGGGATAGAACTGGCAAGCCAACAGAATATTTCATAGCTGCCGGTATTTCTGGATAGTGGGGAACTCGCAAGGGCAGTTCACATCAGAGTCGAGTCACTCAAGCCGCCTGATCTTCAGAAGCCTCGCGCCCCAGCACCATCCGGCGTAGTTTGAGGGCATTGTGGGCGGCGTAGCCGGCCTGGTCGTTATCGAAGTAGACATAAATGGCCTTCATGGTGCGGGCATGCTGCTCAATCCATTCCGCCCACTGGCGCAGGCGAATGTCTCCATAACTGCCCTGATATTTCCCGGCGGCCGGGCCGTGCAGGCGGACATAGGTGAAATCGGAGGTCAGCGTGAGCGGCGAGTGATAGCCGGCCAGTTCATAGATGCAGAACGCTGCATTGTGTCTGCGCAGCACTCGATGCACATCTGGGTGCATCCAGCTCGTCTCACGGAATTCAAAGGCGTACCGATGACGAGGAAGAATTTTCAGGAGCTCTTCCAGACGCTGCACGTTCCTGCCCCACTTGGGCGGGAGCTGAAAAAGAATTGGCCCAAGTTTTTTCCCCAGGTGCTCAACCCGCGGCAGCAGGTTCTCAAGAGCGTTCTCCGGGTCCTTCAATTTCTTGTTGTGAGTGAGGAAACGGCTGGCTTTCACCGCAAAGACGAAATTCTTCGGGGTGGATTCACGCCAGTTCATCACGGCCGGGATCGTGGGCAGCTTGTAAAAGGTGTTGTTGAGTTCCAGCGTGTCGAAGTGCTGGATGTAGTAATCAAGCATTCTCGCGGAAGAGGTCTTGGGCGGGTAGAAAGTCCCGACCCAGTGCCGGTACAGGTAGCCCGAGGTGCCGATGCGGATGTCGCAGGACATGGCTGTAATTGCGATGTTTCAAAACCGAGGGATGTTGCTGGGCTAGACGAGCACTCAGCAGACAGCACTCAGCATTCAGCCCCGAACCAGTATGGGTGAAACAAACGCCTTCAGATGTGTGCCCAGGACGGCAGTTCCGACTGGGGGCTGAGTGCGGATTGCTGACTGCTGAGTGCTGTCTTTCAGAATTCAGCTCTCCCCACCCGCAGCACTGTTCGCGTCTTGCTCATCCCTGTGCCCTTGGTCTGGTCGGTAGTCTGGTGGGCCCACGCCGCCCAGGTTTTGTTGCCATGGGCGGCGATCGCCAGATAGTCGCCGAGGAAATCGCCTTCAGCTTCGAAGGTGTCGGTATCAAAAGCAAAATTTGAGAAGGTCTTCCCGCCGTCAGTGGAACGCGCTAGGGTAACGGCGGTTTGTTTGTTGTCAGGCCGGCGATCGTAAAAAACCAGATTCACGGTGCCGGAAACAGGGTCTACGGCCATCCACTGAAAGAACTGGTCGATTCCGTTGTGAGGCGGATCGTTATTGACGCGCGCGGGTGCGCTCCATGTGCGGCCGTGGTCGGCGGATGAGCTTACGAAGACGTCCACATCACCGTTGGTGTAATCGCTCCATGCAACATAGAGGTTTCCGCCGGCCTTCCCGCTGGAAACGCGCGGATCGATGCCGATCTGGGGAAAGCCGTTGGAGCGTGCGACGCCCGCAATGCCGAAATAGGCCGGCCCGGCATCGATGATGCGTCGGTCTTTGCTGAAACTGGCGCCGCCGTCCTGAGACATGGCCATCATGATGCCGTCGCGGTCATCCCAGATGGTGTAAAGCGTCCCGTCGGGACCAACCACGCCGTGAAAACCTTCCAGCGCGCCGTTGTCATCGCGCGGCAGGCCGGGCACGGAATTGAGCTTGAGCGGCTTGGACCAGGTCTTGCCACCGTCGATGGAGCGGGCGAAGAGCAGATCCGTAGCAGTGAGCGTGAACTGAGTCCATCCGACATAAATGTTCTCAGGATGTGTGCCGGACGTGTCGGCGACAATCCAGGGCTTGTCTTCAAAAGGAATATTCGGCGTGGATTCATGCGAGATGACGGTGCGCGCCTCGGCTTCCCAGGTCTTGCCGCCATCCAGTGAGCGACGCACAAAGATGCCATTGCGCGTTGCTCCCTGGGCCCAGTAGTTGGTTGTGCCCAGCTTGTCAAAGGCGATGTAGCAGAGAAATGCGTGCCCTGCGGAATCGTACGCGAGGGAGACGTCACCGGAAACTTTGTAATCTTTGGGCGCGGTGCCATCGGCGATGGTCCAGGTCTGGCCCGCATCGGCTGAGTAAGCCACGCTGGCGTTAATCTGCCACGCGACCACCAGTTGCTGCGGGTTCGAAGGGTTTACGGCGATGGCCGGCTCGTTATAGAAGCCCGGCTTGGGATTGATATCAACCAGGTGGGCTTTGGGAGCCGGCGGCAGCTGCTGGGCAGGAGCCAGAGATAAGCACAACAGTGAAAAGAAGAAGAGCAGGGCAGGCTTCATAAGCGCAGCCATTGTAAATCAGCGATTTTCCTGCTCACCGAGGCCACCGACGGGAGTCTTAGGCGATAATGTTTCCACGATTCCAAAAGAACTTTAATTGAGGTAAATCGAAATGCGTCATCCTGCCCTCTTCAAAGCTCTGCTTACAGCGCTGTTCGCATGTGCGGTTGCAGCAGCCTTTGCCGGATCCGGCCCCGCGGCATCACCGGAACCGCCGTCTCCTGCCCAGGATGGGACCATGCCCGCGCTGGCCGCCATTGCCGGTCAGGGAATGTTGAGCAATGAGTCCTATGACGATCTGGAAGAGCTCTCCGATCTGATTGGCGCGCGAGTCACCGGCTCGCCCGAAGCGGCAAAGGCGGTGGAGTGGGGCATGGCAAAAATGCGGGCGATGGGGCTGGAGAACGTCCATGCCGAGAAATGGCAGATCTCGCACGGATGGACCCGCGGCTACGCCAAAGCCGAGCTGCTTGCGCCGGTTCACCACAAGCTGAGTGTGGACGCGATGGGCTGGGTGGGTTCCACCGCGCAAGGCGGCGCCGAGGCGGACGTGATTGCGGTGAACCTCAACCAGATGGATGAGGAGATGAAAAATGCCGACGGATGGGCAGGAAAAGTCCTTCTCATGACCCGAAAGGGCCCGACGCCGACCGGCCCCGCGATGATGAGCACTATCGGCAAGTTCGGCGACCTCTTGAAGAAAGCCCATGCCGTACATGCGGTGGCGATCATCGGCGGCCAGGGAGGCGCGCCCTCAGCAGGGATGCACCTCACGCATACTGGCTCCATGGGTTTCGACACCTACTATGACATCCCGGTGGTCAGCATGACCGCGGAAGACCAGCAGCAATTGCAGCGCTTCATGGAGAAAGGCAAGACAGTTCGCATCAGGATTGACGTGCAGAACAAGGTAAGCAGCGGGCCGGTGGATTCGGCCAATGTGGTGGGCGAGATTCGCGGCAGCGAGCACCCGGAGCAGGTGATCGTGGTGGGCGGTCATCTTGATTCCTGGGATCTGGCGGACGGAACCACGGACGATGGATGCGGAGTGGCGACCACGCTGGGCGCGGCGAAGGCGATCAAGCTGAGCGGCTTCAAACCGAAACGCACGATTCGGTTTGTGTTGTTCACCGGCGAAGAGCAGGGGCTCCTGGGCTCCATTGCGTACACAAAGATGCACAAAGACGAGATGGCCAACCATGTGGCGGCGCTGGTGCTGGATAACGGCCAGGGTCCGGTGGTGGGCCTGAACATGGGCGGCCACGATGACCTGATTCCGGCGATGAAGAAATTTACGGAGTCGGTTAAATCTTTTGGGGAAGTGGAAGTAAATGACCGGGTGGTGTTTGGTACCGATGCCGGGCCTTTTGTTCTGGCCGGATTGCCGGGTATCAACATGAACCAGGATTCGCCAGAGTACAAATACACGCATCATTCCGCAGTGGATACTTTCGACAAGGTAAAGCCTGACCTGCTGATCCGCGACGCAACGATTATGGCGCTTACGGCCTTCTGGATGGCTGATCGTCCCGACCGGCTTGCGGCTCCCTGGCCGGCGGAGAGGACCGCTAAGATGCTCACGGAGAAGCATGAAGACGTGCTGCTGAAGGCGTTTGGCATGTGGCCGTTCGGCGACATGGGCAAGGACACAAAGGACGGTGCCGCTCCGGCAAGCGGAGGGGCCAGGCAGTAGGGCGTTAACTCACATTCATCGCCGTGGCCTGACGGGGAACTCCGATTCAAAAGAGCGGCGCAACTCACCCGGATCCACTCCGCGCTGCCGCAACGTCCTGAGGCTGAGCGCGTCGTGGCGCTTGGCCAGCCGGCGATTGTGCTCGTCGCGAAGCAGCGGACAGTGGAAGTAGCGCGGAGTCGCATAGTCCAGAGCGCGGATGAGCAGCAGTTGCCTGGCGGTGCTGCGCAGCAGGTCTTCACCGCGAACTACTTCGCTGATCTGCATGGCCTCATCGTCCACCACAACCGCGAGCTGATAAGCAGGAATATCGTCGCGGCGCCATACCAGAAAATCAGAGAAATCGCGGCCTGCTGTGAAGTGTACCGGGCCGAAATGACCGTCGGTGAAGGTCAGAAGTTCATGTTCAGGGACTTTGAATCGCCAGCTCACGCCGGCAGGAGTCTGCCATTCGCGGGCTTCGGGCAGTTTGTGACGGCAGTGTCCGGGATAGCGGATCTCATCGTCCTCTTCGTGAGGAGCTGAGATCGCCTGTTCCAGGTCCTTGCGTGAGCAGGTGCAGGGGTAGATAAAGCCGGCGTCCCGAAGTTGCTTCCACGCTGCCAGGTAAAAGTCGCGCCGCTGGCTCTGTGCGTAGGGCCCGAACATGCCTCCGATGTCAGGGCCCTCATCCCATTCGAGGCCAAGCCAGTGCAGGTCTTCAAACATGGCCTGGACGAACTCCGGGCGGCAGCGGTGGTGGTCTAAATCTTCATTGCGGAATACGAGCGAGCCTTTCGACTCGCGGGCGCGCCGGTGCGCCATCCAGAAAGTGCGGGCATGGCCCAGATGGAGGTAGCCGGTGGGGGAGGGCGCCAACCGGCCACGATAGAGATGGAGCACGTGTTAAAGGCTCTCAGCTAATGAGGCCGCACGGCCACGATATTCGGCGTGGCGTTGTTGCCGTTTACATTCGGCTGAATCTGGAATGTATCCGAGCTTGTCAGCAGGTTGATGAGATGGACGTCTTTGGATCCCGCAGTTCCTACCCAAAGCGAGTTGCCGTCCAAGGTCAGGCCGCCGCTCAGCGCTTCAGTTGCTCCGCCTGCAAGGTTGATTATGCCAGGGCCGCCGCCCGGAATCGCGACGAGAATACGCGCCTGCCCCTTGGGTAACACTACGATGTGGCTTCCGTTGCTAGGCACCAGAAGCTCATTTGGGGTGAAGGCGCCGCCAAAGCTGATTGCCTGGTTCGTATAGCTGGCCGTTTGAGGACAGAAACCCGTTGCGGCATCCGCCACTGTGGCAGTGACAATGTCCAACCCGGTTGCGTTAACGCTGACAATCTGGTTGGAATTCGGGATCCGATCAAGAAGGATGGAAGGCGCGCTGACCGGCAGCGTCCCCGCAGAACTGTTATCACAGACCGCGAACGCATCCACGGTGGTGTCATTTGCGATGTACGCAAGCGGGCCTGAGGTGAGGGTGGTCACGCTGTGGAGACTGCCGGCATCCGTGAGCGTTTGCAGGCTGATGAACGGCGAGTAAACGTAGATGTGACCATCGTTTGCCGCTATGAAAGCCTTGAACCCGTCACTGCTGAATTCCGCTGCAACCACGCCAGGCTTGATAAACGTCTGGATCGTGCTGTTGGAGGAATCGAAGATTACCAGGCGCTGGTTTGCGACGACGGGCTCCACAGCAGCGTTGGAGACGATGACCTTAGTGGCATCCGGAGATACGGCCAGAACTTTTCCCTTGGTGTTCACATCCAAGGTTGTCACTGTGCTCGCAGCGGGATCGAGCGAAGCCAGTCCTCCAGACGTTCCCAAATAAGCCTTGAGACCATTTTGGGCGAATACCAGAGAGTTCGGTACGCCCGGGAGGTTGATGGCTGCATTCGCCGCAGCAGGAGTCTTGCTGGCGTCAATGGGCACAATGTTCGATGTGGCTGCGGGATCTGTACTGGCGACCCAAATGGAGGTCGCGGGACTCGTTCCAGCAACAGTTACCGTAAACGGGTTGCTGTAAACCGGCTGCCCGATTCCATTTCCGCAGGTTGGCGGAGAACATGAGGCCACAATCGCTGCGCCTCCCGGCGTGGCGCCGGTAATCGTGGTGACCCCGTTCTGACCGTTAAGACTAACTACCGCTGAATCAGTGCTGGTGAAAGTAACCGGAGCGGCATTGGTAGCCACGCCGTTTTCGTCCACCCAGTCCGCCTGAAGGACCTTGGAATCGGTTACGTTCAGGGTCGCGGACGTAGTGATGTTGTCCGGGGTATCGCCCGGTACATGGAGACGAATGGTTTTGGGCATGCACGTCTTGAAAAACACGGAAGGAGAAGTGGTGGTTCCCACGGTTGCCACAATACCAGCCGCACCCGCACCCCGCGCCGTGGCCAGTCCATTGGAGTCAATACTCACCACCGTGAAGTCCGTGCTGGTGTAATTGATCTGCCCCACCTGCGAAGTGATGTCCGTAGTGTTGTGGAAAGCCTGCGCAACGAACGTGTGTGTCTGATCTTTGGAGAGGCAGGTTCCCGGGGCGATGAGCGATCCGGGTACAAACTAAATCGAAGTTACGCTGGGATGGACGGCCACGATCACCGGAGGGCTGCTAATCCCGCCCGCGGTGGCGGTAACCACGGCCTGTCCGGAGAGCGGATTACCCTGGGCGTCATTCCCATTGCAGGTAACAAAGGTGGAGTCCCAGACTCCGGCGCAAACCAGGCCGCTGGGCGAAATCGTGACCTTCGTTGGATCTGACGAGTTGAAGGTGAAGGTGGCGGCCACCGTGCCCCCGGTTGAATTAAAGGCAGTCGGATGCAACGGCGTGGAGACCTCGCCGGCTACCAGGGAAAAACTGGTTGGCGCGATGTTGACCAGGGCCACAGTGTTCTTGTTGGAACTGCCCCCTCCGCAGCCGGCAAGCCCCAAAACGGCGGCAAGAAGAAACAAAAGGACGGGGAACGACTTGTGAGTACGCGGTCTGCGACTGGGGATCTTCATGGGAGACAATCACTCAGTGTATTTTTTTGTCCGGTTTTGTTCAACCGGAACGGCCCTGAGAAGCCGGTTGGCCTCAATTTTTTCGAATCGGTTCAGACACACGGGTTCCATAGCACCTGAACCATCCTTCCGAGAACGACCCCACGGTGATTTCTTGCTGTTTGTTGCTCAGGAAAACCGCAGGATTTACTATTGTTTACGAGCTGGATGCGGCGTCGGGGCTGCCCCGGGTCGCAAGTTGACGCATTCCGCTCAAGGTTGCTATATTAAAAAGGTTCTGCGAGTTCAATCAGATTAGCTGTAGGACTTAGGCGTTACTGGAATTGCCCCCAGAGGGGCATACCTCGCTGAAACGGTCCGCGCTTTCCTTCCCCCGTGAAGGGTATGCGGGCCTGAGGAAAACGAAACGGAGCACCCCCGCAAGGCTCGGCGCCACCGTCGGTTTCCGGCCACCGAAAGGTAAAAAACCCTGATTTTTCCGCCGTTTTTGGGCGGAATCATGGCTGCACGCTGATGCCGCCAGCCCTGGTTTCCCAGGTTTAAAGAGATTGATGGCCTATGCCTGCGTGTGTGCAGAGTTGCTGCCCGGCGCAAAGGCAAGAGGCTGGAGCAAAAGGAAGTTATGCCGACATTTAACCAGTTGGTCCGCAAAGGCAGAAAGGCGCCGAATTACAAGACGGCCAGCCCGGCCCTGCAGTCGTGCCCGCAGCGCCGCGGCGTATGCACCCGCGTTTATACGCAAACGCCCAAAAAGCCGAATTCGGCACTGCGCAAGGTGGCTCGTGTTCGCCTGACGAATGGAATTGAAGTGACGACCTACATTCCCGGCGTCGGCCATAACCTGCAGGAGCACTCGATTGTGTTGATCCGCGGCGGGCGTGTGAAGGATCTGCCGGGAGTCCGGTATCACGTGGTGCGCGGAACGCTGGATGCGACCGGCGTGGCGAACCGCAAGCAGGGAAGATCGAAATACGGAGCCAAGAGGCCGAAATAGGGCAATTGCCAGGATTGGTGATTGCCAGGATTGATGATTTCGATGATCAATCCCGGCGATTCTGGCAATCATGGCAATTGATGGCGGCAAAAAGATTTCAAGTTTGAGAGCAAGTTTTAGAGGAATTCAAGATTTATGCCACGTAAAGGTCACATTCCGAAGCGGGAACCGATTGCGGACCCGATCTACAACTCCTCGCTGGTGACGAAGTTCGTGAACGCGATGATGTGGGGCGGAAAGAAGTCCAC